>JBAYYO010000352.1:0-2866 GCA_041672985.1 Syntrophomonas sp.
GGGCACAATGCAGTCCTGAACGGGTGCTTATGCCATATTCGTGTTCCAAACGCATACTCAACTCACCACAGTCCATCCCCTCATAATTGAAAGCAATCACCGCGGTCCGCCGGCTGCTTTCCGCTGGTCCATACACCTTTATCCCCTCAATATTCTGCATTCCTTCCAGCAGGGCTGCGGTAAGGTATTGTTCATGACGGCGTATTTGATCGCGGCCGGTTTCTAAAATAAACTTAACCCCGGCCATAAGACCGGCTATTCCAGGAGTATTAGGAGTCCCACTCTCCAACCGATCGGGCATATAGTCGGGTTGTTCCAAGGATTCCGAAAGAGATCCCGTTCCGCCTTCTTTTAGCGGATTTACCCGCAAGCCGGGTTTTATATATATACCCCCTGTGCCCTGAGGCCCCAGAAGGCCTTTATGCCCGGTAAAAGCCAGAATATCTATGCATTGCTTTTCAACATCCAGCTCTAGTACCCCAGCAGTCTGGGCACTATCTACCATAAAGGCAATGCCTCTGTCGCGGGCGATTTTCCCAATTTCACCGATAGGCATTATAGTACCAGTAAGGTTAGAGGCATGCAGCATACATATCATGCGGGTATTCGCCTTAATCGCTCCCTCAATAGCTGCAGGATCTAAAATCCCTTCAGAACTGCACGGTACTGCAGTCCACTCCACGCCCTGCCGAGACATCGCATTGAGTGGCCGGGCTACCGCGTTGTGTTCCATACTGGTGGTTATGACATGGTCACCAGCCTGCAAATAACCTTTGAGTCCTGTATTTAAAGCCTCGGTCACATTAGCAGTAAAGGCTATATTGGCACAATCATCGATATTGAAAAGGGTTGCCAAAGCTTCTCTAGCATCCAGAATGAGGGATCCCGCCTGTAAGGTTTGTCTATGGGTGCCCCGCCCTGGATTCGCCCCCAGATATCGATTGAAATGATCAATCGCTTCATACACACATTCTGGCTTGGGAAAAGATGTGGCGGCGTTATCCATATAAATATGCTCCATCTGCTATCACCTCGTTTCGATAAAAAAGTATACCACATCTATCATTATCTTAGAAATAACTACAGGTTATAGATGCAAAACAATCCGGGTAGCGTTCCTGCTTTAACCCCTTTTCATCTTAGTGTATTCAAAAATCTTATATTCCTTTCCGGGAATGTTTCCCATACCTTCTCACAATAAAAGTCCGCTCAATCAACGCACTTTAATACGGGGACACAACCTTACTCTCAGCAGACGGTTTGTCCCCATACCTTACAGGCGTCAATCGCGGACTTTTCTCACATCTTAATATTCATTTGTGTCATGGGCTGGTCTTATTTTTGGCTTTAAGGATTGACCCAATTAATAGTCAGCTTACCATCCTGGCTGTCAACCTTGATTGCAGCCCCATCGACCACCTGCCCGCTGACCAAGGCCCTGCCTACCAGGGTCTCCAACTTGCTTTGCAGGAATCGCTTCAAGGGTCGAGCTCCGAAAACGGGATCATATCCCTCGGACGCTATGAAAATTTTGGCACCTTCGGTCAGTTCCAGTTTAATCTGGCGTTCCTGGAGCCGATCACGCAAATCATCCACCATCAGTTCCACAATGCGCTCAATCTCCGGCAGGGTGAGAGGCTTGAAGAGAACGGTCTCATCTACCCGGTTTAAGAATTCAGGCCGGAACCACTTATGGAGTTCGTTCATAACCTGCTTACGCGCAGTTTCACTGATCTCCCCTTTTTCATTAATGCCATCCAGCAGATATTGCGACCCCAGATTGGAGGTCATAATAATGATGGTATTTTTAAAATCAACAGTACGTCCATGCGAATCAGTGATGCGGCCATCATCTAAAACCTGCAGCAAGACATTAAATACATCGTGATGCGCTTTCTCTATTTCATCAAAAAGAATCACTGCGTATGGTTTGCGGCGGACTGCCTCAGTCAGCTGCCCCCCTTCATCATAACCGATATAACCGGGAGGGGCACCAATCAAGCGGGAAACCGTATGTTTTTCCATGTACTCACTCATATCGATGCGAATCATACTCTTTTCTGAATCGAATAAAGTCTGAGCCAGGGTCTTGGCCAACTCAGTTTTCCCCACCCCGGTCGGGCCCAGGAAAATAAAGGAACCAATCGGACGACGAGGATCCTTTATGCCGGCCCGGGCGCGTATAATTGCATCGGCAACCAAACTCACCGCTTCATCCTGCCCAATCAAGCGTTCGTGCAAGATCTCATCGAGGCGCAGCAGCTTTTCTCTTTCCCCTTCCACCAGACGGGTCAAAGGAATCCCGGTCCAACGCGAGATAATTCGGGCAATCTGATCTTCCGTGACCTCTTCACTGAGAACGCTTACCGCTCCCTGTTTACGGACCATAAATTCTTCTTCCGCCTTGAGTCGTCTCTCTATATCTGGCAGCTGGCCATATTTTAACTCGGCCGCCCGGTTCAAATCGTAATCACGTTCTGCCTTTTCTATTTCCTGACGTATTTTATCGAGCTCCTCCCGCAGGGCAGTCACCTTATGAATGGCGTTCTTCTCCGCCTCCCACTTGGCTCGCATGGAATCGGATTTGTTTTTAATATCGGCAAGCTCCTTCTGCAGAGCCTGCAGCCTTTCCTGACTGGCAGGGTCTTTTTCTTTGCTTAGGGCGGCTTCCTCTATTTCCAGTTGCATCATGCGCCGCGATATTTCATCCAATTCAGAAGGCATAGAGTCAATCTCAGTCCTTACCATAGCACAGGCCTGATCGACCAGGTCAATGGCTTTATCGGGCAGAAAACGATCCGATATATAGCGGCTGGAAAGAACGGCGGCACCAACTAGAGCATTATCATGGATTTTCACCCCATGG
>JBAYYO010000353.1:0-2852 GCA_041672985.1 Syntrophomonas sp.
GGATCTAATATATGCGTTCCTTTATAACGGGTCGGAATGCAGCTGCCCAACCAAAGGAATAATTCTTGGTTAGTTAGATTTATTGGGTGATAAAATTCTAGGAGAGATGAGAATGCGTAACAAGATAATTCTGGTATTGGCATTGGTATTCGCGCTGCTGGCAGCCTTTATGGCGTACTATATGCTGAACAATGCCAAACAAGCTGCTCTGAATGAACATTACATACAGGTGGTAACCGCTACCCAGGATATTCCAGCCAACACCCTAATTAATGCCGAGATGCTTGATTCAAAGAACTTTCCCTTAAGTCTAAAAACAGGCCACGAGATTACGGATGCCGGAGCTGCAGTTGGCAGAATATCCCCAGTGGCGATCAGTAAAGGCGAATACTTGTTAGATAACCGGTTGATCAAACCGGGCGAGGGCAAAGACCGTTTATCCTATGCAGTACCGGAAGGCATGAGGGCCATGTCCATACCAATTACTAATGTCACCGGTATCTCCAATATGATCAAAATTGGTGACCGGGTAGATTTTGTGGCCATAGTTCCCGCCAACAGCGCATCCCCGGAGCCCCGTTCGATGATGGTTTTGCAGAATATTGAGATATTGGCGGTAGGGTCGGCTTATAAACAAACCACAGCTCCCCAGAGCTCTGAGGCAGGCACCCTGACGGTGGCGGTCGATCCCCAGAGTGCCCTTAAGCTGAAGATGGCCTTGAAAAACACCGACTTTGCGCTGGCGCTCCGCCCGCCCTCGGACAATAATTTGGTTGATCCAGCTCCGGTTACTTTGAATCAGTTCTAATACATTATCATCCAATCGGAAAGGGGATCTTTATATATATGGACAAGATCAGGATTTTGATTGCCAGTGGCCTGCCCGAATATCGCCAGATATTGACCGAGATGTTGGCTGAAGAACAGGATTTTCTTATTATCGGCGAAGCAGTCAATGGGGCTAATGCGGTGAAGAAAGCGGAGCATTTAATTCCGGATATAATTTTAATGGATATCCAGGCACCGCTTACTGAGGGGATAGAGGCTACCGAGAAAATAACCCTGGCTCATCCCAACATCGGAGTCATTATCATTGCGGACACAGATGATATAGGCTTTGTTAAACAAGTGATGGTAGCCGGTGCCGGTGATATATTGTATAAGAATGAGTTCGAGGCAGGCGGATTGGCTCAGTCCATTCGCCGTTTATACATGGTGCAGAAGACTCGCAGCGCCAGCCTCATCGCTGGAAGTAAAGGGGATTCGGGACAGAAGTACCGCGCACCCCAGGTAGTCACTGTATTCGGTGCCAAGGGCGGAGCAGGCAAAACGACTATTGCCGTAAATGTAGCAGCCGGTATTGCCTATGAAACCAAGCGCAAGGTAGCCCTGGTGGATTTAAATCTGCAGTTCGGAGATGTTGCTTCTTATATGAACATCCAGCCCCGGCGAACCATAGCGGAATTCGTTCAGGAGCGCAATAAATGGGAAATTCAGCTTTTGAATAGTTATCTGATACCACATAATTCAGGAGTAAAAATTTTGGCGGCACCTCTTCGGCCCGAGGATGCGGAGCTTGTTACTCCCGAGCAGGTGGACAGAATCATAACTATTCTCCGTGAAAGCTTTGACTACATTATAATGGATTCACCGCCTTATATTTCCGATACCTTGTTGACCGCTTTAGATACTTCAAACCAGATACTCTTGGTAATGTCAATGGACTTGCCAGCCGTAAAGAATGTAAAACTGAGTCTTAATCTTCTCGATACCTTGCATCACAGCGGCAAAACCAAGCTGGTCATTAATAGGGGGGCCAAACAGTTTGGTGTAGATATACGAGATGTGGAGAAAACTATTGACTTCCTGGCGGCAGAAGAGGTGCCGAGTGAGGGAAATACGGTGGTCAACGCAGCCAATAAAGGTGTGCCTTTTATACTAAGCCATCCCCAGACTCCGGTCAGTAAAGCTATCCAGCGGGTTGTGCACTTAATTACCGAGGATAAGGGATATCAGAATGATTTAAAGCTGGGTAAGGAAAAAGGCGAAAAAAAGGTAGGTTTCAAAAATATATTTCGTAGATAGGGGTGGATGATTTGTCACTGGCTCATCGCATACAAGGACAGCAAGCAAACGAAAGGCAAAACTGGTCTGCAAATTTAAAGGATAAAAACGATAGAGATCAGCCTGACAAATATGCAGAGCTCAAAATGAACGTTCATCGCGAAGTTATTGATAGTATTGAACAGGACAACAAATTGGAACTCCAGGGTGAAGACCTAACTGATTTTGCTCGTGAAAAGATTGGTGGTCTATTGGAGCGAGATGCTATATTCCTGCCCTTTTCGGAGCGGCAGGTTATTGCCAGGGAGATTATGGACGAGGTGCTGGGTTTGGGCCCGCTGGAGCCACTTCTTCAGGATGAAAGCATCACTGAGATTATGGTAAATGGTCCCAAACAGGTATATATTGAGCGTGGCGGCAAGATTTATCTGACCAATGTGGTTTTTCGCGATGACAACCATGTTATGCATATCATCGATAAGATTGTATCACCACTGGGCAGGAGGGTGGATGAAAGTTCTCCTTATGTTGACGCGCGCCTACACGACGGTTCTCGCGTAAATGCCATAATACCACCGCTGTCTCTGGTTGGTCCTACCATCACTATCCGTAAATTCGCCACTAATCCATATGTTATGAACGATTTGATGAGATTTGGCACGCTGAGTCCGCAGATGGCAAAGTTATTGGATGCGGCTGTAAAAGCCCGTCTCAATATTATTATTTCCGGAGGTACTGGCAGTGGTAAAACCACTCTATTAAACGTTTTAGCCAACTATATACCTGAA
>JBAYYO010000354.1:0-2846 GCA_041672985.1 Syntrophomonas sp.
CTTATCAAGCATTTCTTCCGAACGATCCATTAATAAGCTCCTTCTATATAAGTCTATTTCTACAACCTGTCGGTAAACTCTACCACATAGCGTAAACTCTTGAAAAGGTATGATCAAATAATTTTTCTGCGCTGACGCCGGCCCTACCATATTTCTATCATGAACTGTGCCTTAATTTACTATTCTTATGCCGCCGGCTATAAAACCAGCTCAATTGAGTTTAATACTTAGCTAACACCCGGAAGGAGAGGCTGTCAAAAAAACCCGCCAGCTTGGTTTAGATGGCGGGTTTTTATATTCATAATGCAGTCGGGACTTTCTCCAGTTGGTACAACTAAAAAAATCACTAGTTGCCTTGTTATTTGGGCGAACCGATATAATGTTAAGAACGCTGACATTTTCGCCACGACGCCGGAACAAAGCATTACGATCACCACTGCCATAACTAATATTATATCGTCCAACTTCGAAAGCCGAGTTAGTAAAGCTGAAAACCTTTTTCCCTGAATAGCCTCAAACAAGCATCCGCCACGTCATCATCATAAAGTTTGCCCCTATTGGAGGAGATTTCATCCAGGGCCACATCTACCCCCAACGCCGGTCGATAAGGACGGTGGGAAGCCATGGCCTCGACTACATCTGCTACAGCCATGACGCGAGCTTCCGGCAATATTTCTTCACCTGCCAGTTTACGGGGATAGCCGGAACCGTCCATTCGTTCATGATGTTGTAATATTATCTCGGCTACCGGCCAGGGGAATTCGATTTCCTTAATTATTTCATAGCCAGCTTGGCTGTGAGTTTTTATCATTTCAAACTCTATGTCCGATAGTTTTCCAGGCTTGGTTAATATTTCACTGGGCACTTTGATTTTGCCAATATCATGGAGGTTTCCCGCCACCGTTATTCCTTCGATCTGTTCCTCGGTAAATCCCATTTCTTGCGCTATAGCAGCCGCCAAACGCCCTACTCCTTTTTGGTGCCCGGCAGTATAGGGATCTCTTATATCTAAAGCAGTACCCAAGGAGGTTACAGCCTGCATCAAGATGCGCTGCATTTTTTCCAGGCTCTTAGCCAGCTCCAGGGTAGCTCGATCACAATTGTCACGGGCGCGCCGGGATGTAATGGCATAAGCCAAATTATTGGCCATCTCGGTGAGAAGTTCCTCTTCCTTAGTGTCAAAGTAGTCGGTCTCATCGGAGAATATACCCAGTACTCCAAAAGTCTGATTATCAGCCATGAGCGGAATCGTCATACTTGATTTTAATCCCCGGCGCAATGCATCCTTTACCCAGGGCTTGAAACTTGGATCGTTTTTGAAGTTTCTCGAGACCACCGGCTGACCGGTTCGGATCGCGGTTCCGGTTGGACCCCGCCCTCGCTTGGGATCTACTAGCGTGATGTTTAGCTTATTGAGATAACCATGATCTTTGCCGGCATAGGCCACCGGTTGTACCTTTTGCTCAGAGCCCGTTTGCACATAACCCACCCAGGCCAAGCTGTATCCTCCCACCTCTACTATCCTCTGGCAGACACTCTCTAATAAATCATACTCTTTTTCCGCTTGAATCATGGCCACGTTGCCCGCGCTAATGGCTTTAAGTGCCCGGTCAATTCTCTTATATTCGGTAAGATCGACAAACGTTACCACCGAAGTTTTCGTCCCGGGAATTACATCTACGATGAACAAACCCTCTCTTATCTTACCTTTTTTGTCAACCATTTGGGATTCATATTGTAGCGGTGCCGAACCAGGATCAATCCGTCGCAAGCGGTGATATTCTATCATCTTGTCCACCATACCCGCAGATACGGCCTCGGTCCATTTTCTCCCCTTTAAATCTTCTTTTTTATAACCCAATACTTTTTCATATTCTGAATTGACCATGGATATAGACATATCTTCTTCGATTATTAGGGTTACTGCGCCGGTGTTCTCAAAAATAGTTCGATAATAGCTCTCCGAGGCCGCCAGAGCATTAGCAATTCTCTTGCGCTGCAGAGCTTCCACAATAGTCTGCGCCACTGATTCGAGAATGATGATATTCTCTTTTGGCCAGATTTTTTCATTCCTGACAGAATCACATCCCATGAAACCGATGATTTTACCTTCCAATAATAGAGGGACTACGAGCAGAGACTGGATGGATTGCGCTTGCAGCGCTTCTTTCTCGGCTTGGACTGCGGACGGCAAATCGGCTACCCTGGGAATATACAGGTACTCTTGTGTCTGCAGTTTTTCCACCCACCATGGATTCATGTTGATCGGTATATCCTGGAGGTTAACCATTTCCGATGAAATTCCTTCCGCACACCACTCGTAGGTGTTGTTCATAGTGGAGCCATCTTCGGAGGACAGGAAGATATAACTGCGGTCATTATGGTCGAATTCTCCAATCCTTTGCAAGGTGATATTTATCATGGCGTCAATATTGTAGTTGACTATATTGTTAAAGTCCTTGGATACCTCCAGGAGGAGGGCTTGAGATGCTACCTGCCGTTCCAGGGCGGTTTCCGCCTGTTTCCTGGACGTAATGTCAGCAACAAACGTCACATTGGCTGCGCCATCCTGCAGGAGGATATTTTTCACATCCACAGATATGGAGAAGTTTGAGCCATCTTTACGCTGGCCCAGCGTCTCATGCGAACCGGGCAATACTTCTCTCCGTCCCCGCCAGCGGGTTTTATCAATAATCTCCTCCTGGGCGCTCGGGGCCACCTGGTTAATAGCCGGAGTACCTATTAACTCGGAACTGCTTTCATATCTGAACATGGTCAGATAGGCTTGATTGACGAAGAGGGTGCGGCCTTTCCGATTTATGTTGATACCCAGCGGTGCCTGTTCG
>JBAYYO010000355.1:0-2839 GCA_041672985.1 Syntrophomonas sp.
AAGAGCAAAACTTTGAAAGGCACCGTTTATTTTGATGATCTCCGGTTCATTTATTCTGATCAAGGCGCAACAGTTCCGGCGCCCGCTATTTAAGCAAGTCCAACTGCATCGAAGATTATGATTGATAGTTCGTTTCGGAGAGCTATCTCTTGATGAGATATTGCTTAACGCAGCTAAAGTTAAACATTAGCTGTGAGGAAATAAGCGCCCCCGCCAGCAAAATAATGATCCCGCCCAGTACCTGCATTAAACTCATTGTCCCGGCTAGACCGGAAAATAGCGGAAAGGTAGCAGGTGGCACTATCATAATGATATAGAGAGTCCTCAATCCCTTATTAATGTCATTGCTGTCCAGCCCTTGTATAAACTGTTCTAATTTGCCGGCATTTTCAGCCACTACACTTCTGACGAATAAGCCCAACATAAGTTGGCCTGCTGCTAAAAACCCCAGTATGGCCTCATAAGGAACCGATGATAAAGCGACCAGAAGGCATACCGCGCATATTTTCATAAATACTTGCCATACTAGTTTTAGCCGCCAGAAATACTTGAGATAAAAATAGGTCAAAGCATATCTTTTCTGGAAGGGAATACCCCATCTCCTCTGTGACCATAAGGAGGCACCATTCCTCTTACGCATCGGCTTGCCGGCATATCCCAGCAATTGACCCATTATCCGAATATTATAATTAGCTTCGTCCTGTACTAACTTCTCCCAATTATATATGGGCCAAAAGTACTTTATCAGCAGAGCACTTACCATCATAAATAACGCTATTCCCAACAGCAGAGCCCCATACAACGTAATGTCTGTCTGTAGAAATGGTATTAATATCCCGGTCCAGACAGCGATGAAGCCCATAAAAAAGAGCAACCTGAATACTATTCGCCTCCATCTATCCTGGAGCCAAAATAAAATTAGCAAAAAAGCTATCCTTAAGATAATTGTCCATAATCCAATCCCCAGCCAGGCCTGCAGCGATACAGCTTCCAAATGCAGATAAAATGGATACAGCCCTGCCATCAGCAGCACGATACCCAGGTTATTTATGACCAGACTGCTTTGCATCCCGACCCGAAACAAGCGATGAAATTCCCGGGAATTAGCATAGAGAAAGGTCAGGTCGATCTCCTCCAGGTAGCTTCTTTGATTGCCGTTTACCATAAAATAGGCCAGACCGAATAGCAAACATATCTCCCATTCAGGTGTAAACCACGCTGGTAAACCGACCAGCAACCCCCGGAATATATAAACCAACAGGATTAAAGAAGGAACCACAATATACAAGGCCGTCCAAAAATCAACGATTAATTGGAGGGCATCAAAAATCATTTTGATGCGGGCCGACATTCGCCGGCGCCAGAGGAATACAGCCAAATCATCCTGCATATGAATCATTAACCTCTCGTGAGCTCAAGAAAAACCGCAAACAAATCTCGCTCCGGGCAACCGGCTTTTTCCTGTAACTGCTCCAAAGTACCTGCCGCTGCGATCCTCCCATTATTAAGAATGATGAACCGATCACAGATACGCTGGGCAGTTTCTAATACATGGGTGCTTAGAAGAATCCCTGCCCCCCGTCGTTTCTCCTGGTCCAGCCATTCCAATACCTCTTTTATCGCCAGAGCATCCAGACCATTAAAAGGTTCATCTATCAAATAAAGACCGGGTAAGGCCAGCATAGCACAGAGCACCATTACTTTTTGCCGAGTGCCCTTCGAAAACCCACCCGGGAAATGATCCTTTACTTTTTCGACATTGAATTGCTTCAGCAGGTTGTCGGCCTGATGGGCAAATTCCTGCTGTTCCAATCCACGCGACATGGCTGCTATCTCCAAATGCTCCCACAGAGTGAGTTCCTCATATATGGCAGGCATTTCCGGTATATAGGCATAGTCACTGCCCGGTAACTCAACCTCGCCCTGGGTTTTATGAATCAAACCATGAATTGCTTTTATCAGGGTAGACTTGCCGGCTCCATTCTTGCCCAATAAGCCCACCATTTCGCCTTTGCCCACGGCAAAGCTGATATTCTCAATGACCTTCTCTTCTTTCTTATAGCCAGCCGACAGATTATTTACCTGCAACACGAAATCACTATCTTGAGAATTCATTTTCACGCTAACTTACTGGCTGCCTTTTGATATTGGCTGTAGGTATTTTTATCGAACGTTACCATAATTACTTTTTCAATATGGTCATTGGATTTAAGAAAGGTCTTTATTTCATTAACCGCTATTCTGGCCGCTCTATCAACAGGGAACCCATAAACTCCTGTACTTATAGATGGAAACGCTATGGTTTTAACTCCATTTTGCACTGCCAGGTTCAGGGAATTCCTGTAGCAGTTGGCCAATAACTGTTCTTCGTTGTTATTCCCACCACGCCATACCGGCCCCACCGTATGGATAACCCATTGGGCAGGCAGCTTGTATCCGCTGGTTATTTTAGCTTCACCGGTTTGGCAGCCATTCAGCCCTCTGCATTCCACAAGTAATTCCGGCCCCGCGGCCCTATGAATAGCACCATCAACACCGCCTCCCCCTAAGAGAGAATTGTTGGCCGCATTAACTATTGCATCAACCTTCTGTTTAGTTATATCGTCCTGAATAACTGTAAAAACACCAGACATAGCCATACTCCTTTCGCTTCGTTAAAGTCACCCGGCCCACATTTTTACCATTTATTCATGATTCCACAACTGCTTCGACGAAATTTTGGCTTTGTTAGGTTTGTTAGGAGGTTCCACTGGGGAATCAAGCTTGGAAAATATATTAATTGGGGTCAAAACACGAATTAGCTTTATCTTTTAACAGGTAAGCATACTCTGCTTTAATG
>JBAYYO010000356.1:0-2836 GCA_041672985.1 Syntrophomonas sp.
TTCTGCTCTTGGAAAGCATTTCGGTAAGTTCCTTTGTTATTTGCACCAAATCATCGTTTGAATAAAAATCCTGAATCGCAGCAGGCTTTAAGAGTGCATCGTAAAATGCCTTTTCCTCTACAGTCAGACCCATTTCCTCGCCGGCTTTATGGTCCTTGGCTATCTCGGCAGCCATTTTGAGCAGTTCATCGATCACTTCGGCATTGGTTAGTTGCCCGTTGCGGTACGCATTCATCAGGCGCCCCATTTTTTCAGAGAACAATTCTGATTTCACTAGGTTTGTACGTCGATATATCGTTATTTGTTCTTGAATTAGTTTTTTGAGGAGTTCAGCTGCAAGGTTCTTTTGTTGCATCTTAGAGATGTCTTCTAGAAAGGCTGGATCGAAGAGTGAAAACTCAGTTTTGACATCAGAAAACAGGTTGATAACCCCGTCGCTTTTGATGCTCTGCTTTAACAGTTCATTAATTCGTTCATTAATATCCTTCAGGGATAATTTCTTGCCGGTAACGATCCTGGTCAGGGCGGTTCGCACTGCCTCAAAAAAGGCCGCTTCGAAACGCTGGGTTTTGTCCAGCAGGCTGCGGCATAGTGAGGCTGATTGTTTCAGATACAAGGCTTCTTTGATAAATAACTCTTTCTTATGCTCGTCAGCAATGATGAAGTTAATGCCATCCACGATGGTCTTAGCCCGATCCAGGTCGCTGCCGTCTACAAATTTAGAGAGATCAAAAGTATGGAATAAATCCTTACAAACGTTTAATTTCTCGATAAACTTAGGCAGGGCAGACTTGGATATATCGGTATCGCCGTAACTCTTCCGGTCGCGCATGGTGAAGTCCTTCATCGCCTGCTTGAGCGCTGAGGCGATGCCGACATAGTCAACCACCAATCCGCCCTCTTTATCCCCAAACACCCGATTAACCCGAGCGATGGCCTGCATCAAATTATGTCCAGACATTGGTTTATAGATATACATGGTCGCGAGCGAGGGGACATCAAAACCAGTGAGCCACATGTCCACCACGATGGCGATTTTCATGGGATCATCGTTATCCTTAAACTTTCGGGCCAATTCGGAGCGATAGCCCTTATTGCCGACAATCCCTTTCCATTCCTCCGGGTCCGAGTTGGCACTGGTCATAACTACCTTGACCTTTTCCGTCCAATCAGGCCGAAGCCGCATTATCTCCTCATATATCTTCATAGCAATGGGACGCGAATACGCCACAATCATGGCCTTGCCGGTCAGCAGATCCTGCCGGTCCTCATAGTGGGCAACAATATCACTGCACAGTGAATTTATCGTCGCCTCCGCGCCCAGAATGGCATCCATCTTGGAGAGCTCTTTTTTACTCTTTTCAACCACATAGGCTTCGGCTTGCTCGGCAACCCGGTCATACTCAGCATCAATATTTTTCAAAATCTCTTCGTTTAGACCGAGATTGATTACTCTGCTTTCATAATACACCGGGCGAGTGGCACCATCTTCAACCGATTGGGTCATATCATAGATATCGATGTAGTCGCCGAAAACTTCCCGGGTGGATCGGTCGGTAAGCGAAATGGGCGTGCCAGTAAAACCAATGGAAGTAGCATTGGGCAGACTATCACGTACCAAACGAGCAAAGCCCAGGGTAATCTTGCCGGTCTTAGGATCAATCTTTTCGTCCAATGCATATTGGCTGCGGTGGGCTTCATCTGCTATCAAGATAATATTTCTACGGGTTGAAAGCGGCTCGGCTGATTCCTCAAACTTCTGCATGGTGGTAAATATGATGCCATTGGCTACCCGACCGGCCAGCAGTTTTTTGAGATCGGCCCGGTTCTCAGCCTGTTCCGGTACCTGGCGCAGATAGTCCGTACACTTGGCAAACTGGGCATAAAGCTGATCATCTAAATCATTTCGATCGGTCAGCACTACCACGGTGGGACTCTGTAATGCCTCCTGCAAAAGTTTCGTATAAAACACCATCGAAAGAGATTTACCGCTGCCCTGGGTATGCCAAAAAATGCCCCCTTTACCGTCGGTTTCGGTGGCATTTTTCGTACGTTCTATGGCTTTTTTAACGGCAAAATACTGATGATAGCCCGCCAGTATTTTATTATCCTCGGAAAAGAGAATGAAATTCTTGATGATGTCCAGCAAGCGTTCTTTCACAAACATCCCCTTGAATAGCACATCAAAGGCGGCATACCTGGTCTCCTCGTAATCGCCATCGGTGGTTTTCCATTCCATAAAGCGATCTTCAAGGGCTGTAATCGTGCCCACCTTGGAAGTTACCAGGTCACTCATCACGCAAAAGGCATTATAGGTAAACAGGCTGGGAATGTCATGCATATAGTTGCGCAGCTGGCGGTAGGCATCAGAGACATCCGTCTCCTCCCGGGAGCAGGATTTAAGCTCCATGACCACCAGGGGTAGGCCATTGATAAAGGCCACCACATCAGGACGTTTTTCCTCATTTTCAACGACTGTCCATTGGTTTATAATGCAGTAACTATTGCGGTCGGGATGACCAAAGTCAATAAGTTGCACCCGGTCATACTTGGTTTCGCCTTTATAAAGGGTGCTAACCTCAATGCCGTTTTGCAGATAGTCCATAAATACGCAGTTCTTTTGCAGTAAATTAACACTCTCAAAGTTTTTGAGTTTATAAATGGCTTCATTGATAGCTTCCATGGATAGCTTGGGGTTAATGTCGCCAAGGGAGGCAAGCAGCTGTTCCTCATATAGCGGCGAGCGGTAATCACGCATAACATTGGGTCCATATATGTAATCATAGCCCAGATGGTCACGCATTAATTCGATGATAGCATTTTCAAAGTCCTGCTC
>JBAYYO010000357.1:0-2830 GCA_041672985.1 Syntrophomonas sp.
CAAAAACCACCTATATTTTAAATTTACAGTTTAATAGCTGCGTTTTCCTCTATTTTACTTCGACATCCATAGCTATTTATCCTGCTAATCTAAAAGGTTTTTGGGGGTTTTTGCAGGGGAATCAAATTTACTTTTACTTAGTCTGGCTGATAGTATTACATCATTAGCTGCACTTGATAATATATCCATCAAATCCTGCATTTCATAATCTTTTGGCATTAAGCCGTTAGCAACCATTACCGAAAGCCCTAGTTGGAATATCTTCATTTTTAATAAGATGGTTTTTAACTCATCCTCTGCGAACCCTTCCGGCTCAGGGTCCTTTTTCATCTCTTCAATTAAAGCAGGTATCATTTTTTCATCATAGTCTTTCATATAGCTATTACTTTTCATGACCAACTCTCTGAAAAGTACGCTATATTCCATGGCAAATCTTAGACTTGCCTTTCCCATATCATAGAATGGGTTTCCGGTATTTTCTTCTATGAAAAGCTGTTGGCTAATGCCTATAATCCTCTCTATTAAAGCTTCAATCAGTTCATTAATGTTCTTGAAGTTTACATAGATGGGAGCTACGGAGCTACCGACTTCTTCAGCGATTTTTCTCATGGTTATATTGTCAATTCCTTCTGTTTTAGCTATTTCAAAGGCTGCGTCAATTATTTGCTCCTTTGTAAATTTAATCTTAGGTCCCATAGTAACATCACCTCCCTTATATAACATATGTTATATAACGTATATTATGCTAATAACTAATATTTTGCAAGGACTTTTTTTAAAAAATAGTTGCGGAAAATCTGCCAGTCAATAGTTGGGTAAAGATGGTGAACCTCTTGACAATTAAACATGGCGGTGATACATTGTTATTAAGTTAGTTACTTGACTAATTAACTGCGCAACCCAAAAGGAAGTGATGTAGTTGACAGGGCGTTTTAGTAACGAGCGGCCAATCTTTATCCAGCTTGCAGAAATGCTGGAGGACGCAATCCTGAGCGGCGCTTATAACGAGGGGGACCAGATACCCTCCATCACGGAGTTTTCCGTCGCCTACAAAATAAATCCGGCCACCGCCCTCAAGGGGGTCAACATCCTGGTGGATGCCGGTCTGCTATATAAAAAGCGGGGGGTGGGGATGTTTGTTTCAAGGGACGCGCGGGAAAAGCTGGCGGAGAAGCGCAAGGAACGATTTTATCGTGATTTTGTGGAACCAATGATTCTCGAAGCTATACAACTTGGGATTAGCAAATCAGAATTTGTTGAAATGGCGAAAAGGGGGTTAAGCGAACATGGGAATTGAAATCAAAAATGTCACCAAGAGCTTCGGCAGCACCCGCGCTCTTGACAGCGTTAGCCTCAGCATTGCCGGGGGAAAGATATACGGACTATTGGGCAACAACGGCGCAGGCAAAACAACGCTCCTGAACATCATTACCAATCACCTGTACCCTGACAGCGGCGAGGTGCTGATTGACGACGAACCGGTTTCGGACAATGACCGTGCGCTGGGCAAGGTGTTTTTCGTGGGTGAGCAAAATCTCTACCCCGACGATATGCGAGTTAACAAGGCTTTTGCCCTAACCAAGCTGTTCTACCCGAACTTTGATATTCAATATGCCAACGAGCTGGCCTGCCGCTTCGGGCTGAACACCAAGAAAAAGATTACCGCCTTATCCACCGGTTACGCCTCAATCTTCCGTCTTGTCCTTGCTCTTTCGGTGAACACGCCCTACTTGCTGCTGGATGAGCCGGTGCTGGGAATTGATGCGCAGCACCGCGATATGTTCTACAAGCTTTTGATTGAAAAATACAGCGAAAACCCATACACCATCCTGATCTCCACTCATCTAATCGAAGAGGTGGCAAATCTTATCGAGCATACGCTTATCATTAAAAACGGACGTATCATCAAGGATATGCCGCGTGAGGAGCTGCTTGACGGTGGCTATACCGTCTCCGGTCCAGCGGCACTGGTGACCAGCTACCTAAGCGGGCGCCAGGTGTTGTCGGTCAGCAGTCTGGGCGGGCTGAAAACCGCCTGTGTACAGGGCAAAACCGAGCCAGCCGGCCTGCCTGCGGGGCTAGAGCTTAGTACTCTGGGCTTGCAGGACTACTTTATCAGTCTGATGAACAAGGAGGACAACAAATGAACACAATGAACCTGAGACCGGCTTATAAATACAGATTCTGTGATATGGTAAAGGGGATAGGATTCTTCTATGCCATTATGGTCGTGGTCATGACCGGTGTAATGGGCATGGTATCCTATACAGCCAGTAATGGCAGTGAAGTAACGGGCAGTTTTTCCGCCTTTGTCTTCGCCGCCAGTATAACGCTTTTTATTATAGGCATCACCACCATCCGTGAGGATTTGCGCCTCATGCTGCAAAACGGTATTGGGCGACGCACGGTCTTTGTATCTGAGCTTTTGGTAGTGCTGTCTGTTTCGCTACTCCTGTGTGTTGCAGGTGAACTGCTTATTACCATCGGTCAGGCCGTCAGCGCAAACAGGTCAAACGTCGTTATCACCGACATTTATCAAATGCTCTATACTAACGGGAGCAATTATCATATGTCATTGACGCAGCATGTGGAGAGCATAGCACTTGCATTTGGCATATATATGTTCGCAAACCTGGCCGGGATGTTCATATCGCTGCTCTTCTACCGACTAAACAAAATGTGGATGCTGATTACAGCCATCGGAGTACCGATTTTTATCTTCATTGGATTGCCGGTGATACTGACGCAAACCAGACCCGGATTATTGCTGGAATCGGTATTTAACATGATAGTGGCGTTTGCCCTGAAGGGCCCGTGGGCACTGCTTATT
>JBAYYO010000358.1:0-2816 GCA_041672985.1 Syntrophomonas sp.
CGGAAGAGATAGGGATAATCGCGGATGGCAAAGTTAGTATAGGCCCACGGCTCACTGTTGCCCTGGTACAGACTTTATCGAAGATTGACTTTGCTAAGATCAGTGATAAATTCGGAACAGTAATTGTTGACGAAGGCCACCATATAGCAGCTACGACCTTTCAAGACACTGTTAGCCGCTTCCCGGCCAGGTATCGCTTATGGTGCAGTGCAACTCCAGAACGCGAGGATGGTTTAGGCAAGATGGTTATTGCTTCAGGGGGACCGATTCGCTACACGATTGAGGATAAGGATTTACCAACCGTCAAACCCAGGTTGGAAATCATAGAATCGCATTATAATGGATACCTAAACGTTGAGGATTATGCAGGCATGATGACTGAGTTGGTTAAAAATCCGGGTAGGAACAAATTAGTAGTCGATATCATCTCCCATGAAGCACCGGGCCATTATTCCCTTGTGTTGTCTGATAGGATCGAGCACCTGGTAATTCTCAAAGGACGATTGGCCGCTGCATTACCTACAATGCGCATTGAGATACTAACCGGCCAACTCCCTAAGAAGGAACGCACTTCCATAATGGAGATGGCCAAGGCCGGACGGGTTGATGTCCTACTGGCCACACAGCTAGCCCGTGAGGGTCTTGATTTGCCGCACCTGGATCGGTTGTTCCTGGTATCACCCAAAAGGGCGAAGGGGGCCACACAGCAGGAAATTGGAAGGATTATGCGGCCATGCGCTAATAAGGAAGATGCAGTAGTATTCGATTTCTGGGACACACAGCATCCAGTATTTAAGGCGCAATTTTGGAAAAGGAGGGCTGTATACCAAAAGCTAGGCATAGTCGTTGATTTTCAATCAGGCATGCAACGAATACCCGGATGATCAGGGGCTGATTTATCTAATCTCCTGTTGAAATAGAAAAATATTAAGGTAGGTGAATTTACTTGCAGAAAATTTTAAACGAGATCGATACCCAAATTAAAACGCTGGAGGGTAACAACGACTATTCTCTACCCAGCACCGGTGAGCCTGAAATCATAATCCGGGATTACCTGACACATCAGCAGGAGCAGCGCGTTAACATCCAACGGCAGCAAGACCTCAGAGATCTGCGGGAAATGGTACAAACAGAAATTAAAGGGATAGATGCAGAGGCAGATCGTAAGGGCAAATTGATGGAGGCTGAGACCAGAACTAAGTATATTGTCGCCGAGACCGCCAAAGCCATAAAACAACTATCCAAGATGGATCTTTGCAGCCCGGAAGCCGCTAACGCATTATTGACATTAACAAAAATCAGGAGGTAATTAAAAATGAATGAAATTAAAAAAACACCCGTTGAAGAAGCCCAAGGTATAGCCGGATTTCTTATTCCCGAGCAAGTGCTACCCAACAATTTAGTTGCATATTTTGGCTTGGGGAGCTCTATTACAATGACCGTTAGCGGTCAGATGAAAAAGATTAATGACTCAATATTCTTTGAAGTTGAAGGCTGGAAGTTAGGCCGTAGATAGGGAGTTTTGTGGGGCCGAGAGCAATCCCGGTCTCCTAAATATGGGGGATTCATACCACCTGGGATTACCTGAAACTATGATAGGAGGTATTTGATAATGGCAGCAACAGGTCACGGAGAAAAAGCCACCCGGAAGCAGGACGCTCTAATTTGTGCATTACTACTAGAGCCAACAGTTGAACAAGCAGCTAAGAAAGTGGGAATAGGAACGACTACGGCGTTTAGGTGGCTACGAGATCCCACCTTTCAAGCAGACTATCGGGAAGCCCGGCGCGCGGCTGTAAGCCAGGCTATTGGCCAATTACAACAGGCCAGTACTGAGGCAGTGGCTACCCTTCGAAAGATAATGAATGACGAAGAAGCCCCAACAGCTAGCAGGGTTACGGCAGCTAGGACTGTTCTTGATACTTCATTAAAGGCAGTCGAACTAGAAGACATCTCTCAGCGAATCGAGAAACTTGAGCAATCGCTACAGAACAATGGGAGACAAAAAGCATGGGGTTAAAGGATGCTTGAACATATCATTCAATCAGATAACGAGACCTTAAGTGTGGACTGGACTAAACTCCCAAGATCAACAAAGAAACTAGTAGATTATTTTTAGGAGGATTAGGTGGTATGACTTTAACAAATCGGCTCAGGAGGATCGAATCAGCTTTACCTATTAAGGAAGAATCAATGCCAGACCTATCACGATTAAGCATTAAAGAACTAAGGCTATTGGCACAGTTACCATGCCACGATACAAACCTGGATAATTATAAAGATATACTGGCTAAAATTCATTGGGAGAATAGTTGTGAGCCTTAAATCAACAGTCAAAAGACTTGAACAACAAATGCAGCCGCCGCTTGATTGTGTTATCTATGCACCCACAAGCCTGCTAGACAATAATCAACCGCCCGGCATGATTAAAGTAACCTGCTGGTCAAAGCCGGATTGGGTAGAATATATAACACAGAAAGAACATTACCGGCGTATTAATGAAGCCAGGGTTCGGGGCCAACGGATATTTGTTCCAAGAGGGAGTGATTAACCTATGACTTTATACCAACGAATTAAAACTTTAGAGAAAAATCTAAGACAGGCAACAGGGAACCCATTTACTGATTGGACCGATGAGGAATTATCCCTATCCATCGAGCTGCTAGATAAAGAATTTCAAACTGGGCAGAAGCAGGAATGGCCGGAAGAATTGGCAAGAAAACAGGCAGCCCTTCCCTGCGCGCCCTGTGAACTGGATGAACTCAGCGATGAAGAATTAGTTGCAAAGATTGCACGTTTGGATGCGGAGTTGCAGC
>JBAYYO010000359.1:0-2813 GCA_041672985.1 Syntrophomonas sp.
ATAATGTTTTATTATCAGCTCTATGTCATAAATGGGAGTTGTAGTACAAGTTATGGTTAGAGTGGTTTAGAAATGTCCTTTTCATTTCTCTTGCAGTGAATCAATATTTGAGTATTTTGCATGTTAAACAGGTATTGGCTGTCGAAGAGGGCTGCATTATCAGCAGCCGGACTATGCCAAGGGATTCAGCCAGTTCAGCGTTTATATTTCATAAATATACATCAGCAGGTGCATAGCCGCAGTGTACTGGTATTTTCGTCAAGTTTATATCTCATAAAAACATACCGCCAGTAATCCGGGTCCGGTATGAACTCCCAGAGCCGGACTGATATCAGAAAAAATAAGCTCTTTAACGTTGGGCAGCTTGCTAAATTTGGCCCATAATTTCTCCCCTTCTTCTTTTGCACCGCCGTGCATTACCGCTAGGTTGAAAGGCCTATTGCCAACGCTGTCCATTACGATTTGCATAAGTCGCTCAATTGATTTGCTGCGTCCCCTGACTTTGGCATGAGTGTAATATGCTCCCTCGGTATTGACTCCAATAATAGGTTTTACATTAAGGAATTCTCCCAGAATACCAGCCACCTGACCAATCCGGCCACCCTTGCGCAGGTATTCCAGGGTTTCTAATACATAATAACCTTTTACTTTAGGCTGGAGAACGGTAAGTTTTTCCAGAACCTTCTCCCAGCTTAATCCTTGGATAATGTTGCGCGCTGTGTCCAAGACCATCCAGCCAGTGGCCATTGATAAGGTTAGAGTATCGAAGACTTTAATCACAATATCATCAAAATCTTTAGCGGCAAGCTGCATGACCTGGTTGGTTCCAGATAAAGCGCTGGATAAGGTCAAAATCAGCAAATGCGTATATCCTTCCCGGTGAATCTCTTCAATAGCAGCTTTTATTTCCTCTATATTGGGCATGGACGTAGTAGGAATTTCACCAGGCATACGATCATATACATCCATGGGTTGTATATCAACATGGTCGGCATATTCCCCGTCGGGATAAATTACTTTTAACGGCAAGATTTTGATTCCCAGCTCCTCAATCATTTTTTGCGGCAAATCACAGGCACTATCAGCAATCAAGGCAACCTTATCCATATATTACCAAACTCCCTTTGCTATGCTATTTCGACAATAAAACATAATATATATTATGTTATTTTAGAGCATTTTTCATTTTTAGGCAAAAGAAGTGGAGGATGGGGCGGTAACATAGGTAATTGAACCAGTTGCCCCAATAAATAACTCGGGGTCAGGCCCCGAGTTATTTTGTAGCAGGGGAAGAATAACTCGGGGCCTGACCCCGAGTTATTTGCAGGTTTACCATTCAAAATATTTTATAACTTCTCCGCTTGGGTTGATGTAAGCCCACTTGCCGTTTTCATATACTTTGGCCAGACTGTTTTTGAAATTTTTCGCCCTTTCAAATCTCAGAGGAATAACCATATTACCGTTTTTATCTATGAAGCCCTTTTTATCCCCTATAGTTACTGCGGCCAGCCCTTCAGAGAAACTGTCTCCCCAATCATACTTGGCCTCTATTACCATTTGACCGGCTTGGTTTATATAACCGGTTTTAGTGTCATCGGCACCTACACCGACTGCCGCCAGACCTTCAGAAAACCAGTTTGCTTCTTGATATTGCATGGGTATTGCCATTTTACCGGTGGGATCAATATATCCCAGGGATTTTTTCCATTTGTCACCTCGCATGCCCACTACGGCTAATCCCTCGGCAAAAAACATAGCCTCATCATACTGCGGGGCAACAACTAGGTCTCCCTGTTTATTTATGTAGCCCTTTTTGGGAAAGCCCTCAGATTGTTTAACTGATACTACGGCCCTACCATCACTGAATCTATCAGCTCTTAAAAACTGGGGTTGAATTACATATTCACCTGCGGTATTTATAAATCCCATACTTTCATCGGCTTGCGCTTCCGCCAGACCTTCAGAAAAACTATCCGCCTTTTGGAATTGGGGTTCGATTACGAACTGGCCCTCCTGGTTGATAAAACCGAATGAGTCTCCCGATCGTACCGCGGCCAGCCCCTCACTAAAATAAGGGGCTTTGGAATTATCAAATTGCGGCGCAATCACCATTTTCCCGGATTCATCGATAAATCCCCATTTACCGTCTTTGAATACCGCTGCTTTGCCTTCATGAAATGATCCCACCTGGATGAATTGGGGTTTGATTATCATTTTACCCTGGGCGTCCATAAATCCCCACCGACCCTCGCTGACGATCGGGAATAGTGCGCCTGCAGGTGAAGAACTGCAGCCGGGAATTATAAACATAAGCGCCAGAAGTATCCCCGTTTTTATCAGGAGACGGATGCGTTTGCTGTTTTTACTTAATCCCTTTATCATTTTTATATCCATTCCTTTCGCTAACGCTCAAGCACAAAACTTCATGAAATAATTTCTTTCAGATTTCACTTCCTTATAAAAGATTTTAAATCAAGCTGCCTGCCCATAAGCCGTAACAGGGAGGCTTATTCATTTGTGAGTCCTCGGGGCGGTGCTTTTTCGCAAAAGTTAAGCCGTATCAAGAAGTTTATTCATCTGGTGCGTAATTATACTGGCGATTCTGATCTCGCTGAGCATGTGCGGGCACCAGGTTTATTCATCTTGGGCGCAAATATGCAGCAACCGCAACCGGCAAATCTCAATACAAGCGGTATCAAGAAGCTTATTCATCCCAGCGTACAACTTCACCGTCAGTATTTATATAGCCGCGGCGCTCATCTCTAATGACCTGCGCCAGACCGTTGGCAAATTCTCCAGCCTGGTCAAACTGC
>JBAYYO010000360.1:0-2798 GCA_041672985.1 Syntrophomonas sp.
CTTTGATTTTGTTTATGAGGTCTATCGGGAAAAATTGCTTATGGGTAGTGATGAGTTGGCTGATAGCGATATCCGGATTTTCTTCAAGGACAAGCAATTGCAAAGTGAAAAGGTTGCAAAATGGACAGATTATACACTTAAACGGCTCGGCACCTGTTATAAGACAATGCTCATGGAAGCCGGTTTAACAGATCGTTCCTCCGGAAACAGAAAAATTCTAAAACCTATTTTAGATAAAGCATTAGAAGAAGGTCTTAAAAGTAACGGCATGGACTTGGTTATTCATGCCCTAACGGGGGTGAGATAAATGGGTAGCTTGGAAGAAAGATTAGACAAAGCAGAGCGTATGATCAAAACGCCCAGCTTTCGCCAGAATAAGGGCCTTGGAAATGAAGTTGGTTATTTTGTTTTTGATTACCCGCCGGAACAAGAATTAGTCGTCAGAGAACGAATCGAATATATGAAAGCAAAAAATGCAAAGTCTACAGATGGTTTTGAACTGGTGGTCTTTGATCTTTATGATATTGTGATCGATATGCTGGAGCAGGAAGGATTTATGGAGCAGTGCTTCCAGTTTGAAATGAAAAAAGGAATGGAGCGCATCGTAAAAGCAGTCGGAAATCTGCTGCAGATCGACAATGATGCTGGCATGATTATTCAGTATATTCAGGAGCATACACCGGAGGAGGCGGTTATATTCCTGACCGGCATAGGAAAGTGCTATCCGCTGCTTCGGTCTCACAAGGTATTAAACAACTTGCATCAAGTGATTGACCGTGTGCCGGTGGTGATGTTCTACCCGGGGAAATATGATGGGCAGGAACTGGTTCTCTTTTCTAAAATTAAAGACGATAACTATTACAGAGCATTCAGTCTCGTTGATTAAGGAGTGTGAGCAATGATTATCAAAGAAATGTTTGCCAAGCCGATTGATCGAGATATTAAAGGCGTTATCAAAGTCGGCCAGGGCGATGAAGCAAATATCCAGCAGGAGCTAGAAGAATATGTTGTGACAAGAGAACTGCAAAAACATTTTGCGGATTTTTTTGGAAGCTACAAGAAAGGAATCAATGGCCACACCGATAAAATGGGCGTGTGGATATCTGGCTTCTTTGGCAGTGGTAAATCGCACCTTCTAAAAATCCTTTCCTACCTGCTGGGCAATGTTGAAGTGGACGGAAAGAAAGCAATTGACTATTTTGTTGAGGATAAGAAAATCATTGATCCAATGGTGCTGGCAGACATGAAGCTTGCCGCCAGCGTACCTGCCGATGTGATCCTATTTAATATTGACTCCAAGAGCGAAATGACCGGCAAACAATCCAAGGATGCTATCGTCTCCGTATTTCTCAAGGTATTCAATGAAATGCAGGGCTTTTGTGGTTCCGTTCCCTTCCTAGCTGATCTGGAAAGACAGCTTGCAGAAAAGGGTCGTTATACAGAATTCAAAGGACTGTTTGAAGAAGAAGTTGGCAAACCGTGGGAAGAATCCCGGCATAAATTTGATTTCATTCAGGACAGTATTGTTGATGTTCTCAATGAAATGGGATTTATGAGTAAGGCAGCTGCCCGAAACTGGTGCGAAAAAGCAACGGAACCTTATAATATTAGCATTGAAAATTTTGCCCGGCTGGTGAAGGAATACCTTGACCGTAAAGGCGGCAAACATCATATTGTTTTCCTTGTAGATGAGATTGGGCAGTACATCGGCGATGATTCCAAATTGATGCTTAACCTGCAAACTGTAACCGAGGACTTGGGTACGGCCTGTCAGGGCAAGGTCTGGATCGTTGTGACCAGCCAGCAGGACATTGATTCTGTCACCAAGACCAAGGGCAATGACTTCTCGAAAATTCAGGGGCGTTTTGATACCCGTCTCTCTCTTTCCTCTGCTAACGTGGATGAAGTTATCAAGAAGAGAATTCTGGACAAAAACACGACTGCTGGGCAAACCCTAAGACTGCTCTATGAGCAGAAGTCCACCATTATTAAAAACCTGATTGTATTTAATGATGGCGTAGAGAAAAAGCTGTATGCTGACGACAGCGACTTTGCTGCCATTTATCCCTTTGTTCCTTATCAGTTCAACCTGTTGGGCAGCGTACTGACTTCCATCAGAACTCACGGTGCATCAGGTAAGCATCTGTCCGAGGGCGAACGTTCCATGCTTGCCTTGTTCAAGGAGTCAGCAGTAAAGCTAATGGATCGGCAATCTGGTACTCTCATTCCCTTTAATGTGTTCTATGATGCCCTGCACCAGTTCTTGGATCACAGCCATAAGGGCGTGATAAGCCGCGCTATGGACAACAGCTATGTAAACCCTGATAAACTGGAGGATTGTTTCGCAGTCAACGTTCTGAAGACATTGTTTATGATTAAATACGTTAAAGAGATAACGGCCAATATCGAAAATATTACCAGCCTGATGATCTCTGATATTGATACCGACAGAATAGAACTAAAAAAGCAGGTTGAAGGAGCTCTGGAAATCCTTGTCCGTCAGATGTTAGTTCAGAAGAATGGCGATATATATGTGTTCCTGACCGATGAGGAACAGGAAATCAACCGGGAGATTGACAGCCAGAATGTTGAGATGGCCGAGGTCATCAATAAGGTTTCCGAACTTATTTTTGATGATATTTTCAGTGATAAAAAATACCGGTATCCGGTGTTTAACGGGAGGTATAGCTTTGCTTTCAATCAAATCGTGGATGACCGTCCGTATAAGGCAAACCAAAGCCACGATATTGGTGTAAAGGTGCTTACCCCAAGTTCTGACTATGGTTCTGAAGATACCA
>JBAYYO010000361.1:0-2793 GCA_041672985.1 Syntrophomonas sp.
TGATGCCAAAAAATTCACCCGCTTTTATATCCAGATCGATGTTATCAAGGGCAGGATAAAGGGTTCCCCGTGATCCGTACACTTTTTTTAGATTCCTTACCTGTAAGACTGCATTCATTTACGATTCCTCCTCTGCCATTGGTCGTGGCAATTTATCTCCGCATTACGCTTAAAACTTTTCATGATACTTTCATGATATATCTCACGGAAATGATCTTTTTACTTCTCTGTTATTATCATGCCACAGCCAGGTGACAGGATACCATTTATCGCCATGACAAAACTCCGTTAATTCTTACATTTTTGTAAGTTTAGGCAATTATTAAATCATCAATGCAGGAAAATTGGGCACTTTCCTGGAGAAGTCCGGGTGAGGCTATTTTAGCAGAGCGAAAAAAGGAATGATACAATAGAAAAAGAACCTGCACGGCTTAAGTCTTTTAGCATTTCACTTTGAGGAACGGGGGATGGCATTGTTCAAAATTATGATTGCAGAAGATGACCCGAAGATGAGCAGTATAATTTTAGAAAATATTGATAAATGGGGTTTTGAAGGATTTGAACTTACTGATTTTACTGCCGTTATCAGCGAGTTTTTAAAGTTTGCGCCTCACCTGCTCTTACTGGATATTAATCTTCCCGCGTTTGACGGCTTCTATTGGTGCAATAGAATTCGGAAAATATCCCAGGTTCCCATCATATTTATATCGTCGCGAGACAGTAATATGGATGTTATCATGGCTATAAATATGGGTGGAGATGACTACATTCAAAAGCCCTTTTCTCTGGAAGTATTAATGGCCAAGATTAATGCCCTCCTGCGCAGAACCTATTCTTATGCAGAGTCTGAAGCTAGTGCTCTTGAACATAACGGTGTGATCCTGAACCTAAAGGATAATCACTGGCAGTATAATAATCAAAAGGTAGAGCTTACCAGGAATGAATACCGGATTGCTTATATTTTGTTGAAAAAAGCAGGGCAGATTGTCAGCCGGGATGAATTAATGCGTGGGCTGTGGGAGGATGAAAGTTTTGTTGATGATAACACTTTAACAGTTAACATCAACCGCCTGCGCAGGAAACTCAAGGATATTGGTTTGAACGATTTCATCCAGACCAGGAAAGGACAGGGGTACATCATTCCATGAAGCTAAAGGAGTATCTATTAGACAACATCAGTTTGATTGTATTTTACATTTTGTTAATGACCTTCATTACTGCGGTTATCTACCTGGACCCGACGGTTAAGGTGTGGACGAATAACATCTTATATCTTAACATTGCAGCCTTTTTTCTGTTTTGTGTCTATCTTCTGGGTACCTATCTGCTAAGGCAGCGATACTATACGCAAATAGTCAGGGCTATCCAGGTGGAAAAGGAAGCCATATACAGTTTGCCTGCAGCCCACAACTATGAGCAGAAGCTGGTCAGAAAGCTCTTGAATAAAATATATGATGAGCAAAACAGCAAAATCGAAAAAATCTATGCGGAAAAAAAGGACAATTTTGAATTTATTTCGGCCTGGATACATGAAATTAAAACACCGATTGCGGTTAGCAACTTGCTGATTGAAAACAATCGCGGCCAAGAGAGTGATGATCTCTTAAATAGTATGCAGCAGGAAGTGGATCGAATTGACAGATTAGTGGAACAGGTTCTCTATTATTCTAAGATCGGTGATTTTTCTAAAGACTACTTTGTTCATGATCTAGGGCTTGAGGCGCTGGTGAATCAAGTAATAAAAAAACACGCCGGAACGTTTATTCATAAAAGTATAAGAATTGAAATGGATAGTACTGATATGGAGGTCAGTTCCGACAAGAAGTGGCTTCTGTTCATGCTTGACCAGATTATTTCCAACGCCCTTAAATATACGCATCAAGGGGGAATAATCAAAATACATGCCGAAAAGGATGAACGGGAGAAGAGACTTATCATTACGGATAATGGTATTGGTATACGACCGGAGGATATAGACCGGGTGTTTGACCGAGGTTTTACCGGATACAATGGCAGGGAGTTCACCAAATCAACTGGTATGGGACTATATCTGGCGAGAAGACTAGCGCGCAAGCTGGGCCATGACATATCCATAGATTCTGTTTACAGGGAGTATACCCGTATAACGATTCGTTTTCCCAAACTTGGCGATTATTATACTGGGTGTCGGGGGGACGGTTCTCTTGACATCTAATAGTGGGTGTCGGGGGGGGATGCTGCCCTTTGGCTCCTCGGAGATTTAAGGGTATAAAAGCGTGAGCATTATGGTCATACCTTACTGTTGTATATATATCTGTACTATCATAGCCTGAGTCCATTAAATAATAGCTTGGCTGGGATTTAAATATTTTCCTTAACCTGCTTAATGATAACCGGAGCCATATTACTGGCATGAACACTGGCTGGAGTTACTTCCAGGGCTATAGGCAATTCTGATTTATATAATGATTATAAAATTGCTTCTAACAATTATATCGTTCCAAGGCCGCAGAGTTTAAAACCTATGAATTTATTGACGAATATTTTTCAGCATGCTATCATAATGCTAATAAAGGAGTTGCCGCTTTTTGTACGGCGGCAGGTTCATATAAGTTGTGAGACCGCCTACTCAGGCGGTCGTGTTATTTTCTGCGCATGTAGCACAGGTAAATAATTCCTACGATTACCAAGCAAAATGACAAAATAAGCAAAAAAACCAAGCCTGCTCTTTGCAGAATCACATAGAAACTTAATTGAATTGCTAATCCTAAAAATAGGGCTGTTACTATACCGAATAGCGTTAATGGGAGGAAG
>JBAYYO010000362.1:0-2789 GCA_041672985.1 Syntrophomonas sp.
CATTATCACGACAATAGGTGGTTTGCTCTACCGTATCATTTCCCCGCAATATATAAAAAAAGCCAACCTGCCCCTGGAAGTGGGTCAGGATTATCCGCTTAACAATCTACTCCGCCAGTTGGTCGCTGTCGGTTACGAAAGAGTTGACACAGTAACGCGACCAGGCCAGATGGCGGTACGCGGCGGGATAGTGGATATCTTTCCCGCCGGCCACCGGGAGCCCTGCCGGATGGAATTCTTCGGGGATACCCTGGACACCCTGCGCCGTTTCGACCTCAACACCCAGCGCTCTGGTAAAAAAGAAACCCGGCTGTCAATCAGTCCGGCGGATGAACTGTCCGGTGATGAACTTAAAAGCACTTTGCTGGATTATTTGCCTGCCCACAGCTGTATATACTTTGATGAACCACGCGAATGCTATCAGGTGTTGGACAGGCAGAGCCGTCGCTACCGCCAATTTCTAAAAGAGGCTCGCCAAGAAGATAGGGAGCGCCGGGAACTGAGCCTGCTTGACCGTGAGACCATGGTGGACGGCCTGGCCAAACATACCGTAATATATCATACATTTTTCCCCGCCAACATACCCCAGGCCCAGGTAGCCCTTTATGAACACGTATCGCAAAAAGAAATGGAACCCTTCTACCAGCGTTACGAAAGTTTCTTTACCCGCCTGCAGGAATGGATAGCCAGCCACTATACGGTCAGGCTGGCGGTCAGAAAGGAAGCCCTGCAGGAAGAGCTGCGCAGAGAAATGACTGACCGGCACCTGGCCGGAGTAGAATTCGTTACCCAGGGTTACCAGCGTGGTTTCATAAGTCATACCCTGCAGCTGGTCGTGGTTACGGAGCAAGACATCTGGGGAAAAAAAGCACCTCGAAATAAAAGACCCCGAGCTGCCATGGAACAGAGAATACTGGTCGAGGATTTGCAGCGCGGTGATCATATAGTTCATGAAAATTATGGCATAGGAATCTATCGGGGTGTTACGCAAGTCGAGACTGATGGAGTTACGCGCGAATACATATTGCTGCAATACGCGGGTACCGATAAACTATATCTGCCCGTGGATAAACTAGACCTATTACACCGATATTCCAGTTCCGAGGATCGTGACCCCCGTCTTAGCAAACTGGGGGGCACCGAGTGGGAGAGAACCAGACAGAAGGTAGTCAAGTCCATTCAGGAAATGGCCGAGGAACTGCTGCGTCTGTACGCCCTGCGGGCCACTGTCGAAGGGCATGCTTTCAGTCAAGATACCCCCTGGCAGGCCCAGTTTGAGGATGAATTTCCCTTTCAGGAGACCCCTGATCAGATTAAAGCCATCCGCGACGTGAAAAAAGACATGGAAAGCAGCCGCCCCATGGACCGCCTGGTCTGTGGCGACGTCGGCTACGGCAAAACGGAAGTTGCCCTGCGGGCCGCCTTTAAAGCCATAATGGACAGCAAGCAGGTAGCCATACTGGTTCCCACCACCGTCCTGGCCGAACAACATTACGAGACTTTTTGTAAACGGTTTCAGAATTACCCGACCAATATTGAGGTCTTGAGCCGTTTCAAAACCCCCGCCGCTCAGAAAAAAGTACTGACTGATCTGGAACGGGGTGTGGTTGACATCGTAATTGCCACCCACCGACTGCTCTCCAAAGACGTGAAATTTCATAATCTAGGCTTGCTGGTGGTGGATGAAGAACATCGTTTCGGGGTTGCCCAAAAGGAAAAAATAAAAGCGTTAAAAGAACAGGTAGACGTTCTAAGCCTCTCCGCTACCCCCATACCCCGCAGCCTGCATATGGGACTGACTGGTTTGAGGGATTTGAGTATCATCGAGACCCCGCCCCCGGAGCGCTACCCCATCACCACATATGTGATGGAGTACAACCCGGAAATCATCCGGGAGGCAGTCCTGGCCGAGGTGAATAGAGGCGGCCAGGTTTTTGTGGTGCATAATCGTATCCAGGATATATACAGAGTCAAAGAAGAGCTGACAGCACTCCTGCCCGGGATCAGTATTGCAGTTGGACACGGCAAGATGAAAGAGGATGAACTGGCCCGAACCATCACCAAATTCGTGCGGCGGGAATACGACCTCTTCCTCTGTACCACCATAATAGAATCCGGACTCGATATGCCCAACGTAAACACCATAATTATCGATATGGCAGATAGGATGGGCTTAGCCCAGCTCTATCAGTTGCGGGGACGGGTAGGCCGCTCCAACCGGGTGGCCTATGCCTACCTTACATACCACCCCGACAAAGTCATAACCGAGGCCTCCCAGAAACGGCTAAATGCCATCCGTGAATTCAATGAACTGGGGGCCGGCATACGTATAGCCCTACGGGATTTGGAAATCAGAGGCGCCGGCAATATTTTGGGCGCCGAGCAGCATGGTTACATACATGCGGTGGGGTTTGATATGTACTGCCGGCTGCTGGAACAGGAAACCGCCGGTCTCCAAGGCCAGGTCACAAAAGAACCGTTGCAGCCCCAGCTGGACATCGATGCCGACTACTATATCCCGGACAGCTATATTCCCGATTCAGGCACCAAGATGAGGATATACCGACGCATGCTGCTAGCTGCCTCTGCAGAAGACATTGAAGAAATAAGGGCCGAGATCAAAGATCGCTTTGGCAGACTGCCCCTGCCGGTGGAAAACTTCCTGCAGGTGGCATCACTGCGCCTCAAAGCACGGGATAAACACATCAAAGGACTGCGCCGCAAAGGGCAGGAAGTAGAAATCCAGCTGGACCATCGTCTGCCGGAAACTTACGTACCCCGCAGCGACC
>JBAYYO010000363.1:0-2786 GCA_041672985.1 Syntrophomonas sp.
GGGATTGGAGGGAGCGAAAGGTCTCTTCAGGTATGGATTTAACTGCGTCCCGGGAAGTTATTATTATTTGAAAGATTATGATCAATACTATCATTATCAATTTTGAAACCTCTCCCAGCCCGAATAAGAGCATTACTATCGGGAGAAGTGCCAGTTTGGGGACCGGGTAGGTGAAATAAACCAGCGGTGACAGGATTTTATCAATACGATTAAAATAGCCCATTAGAAAGCCCAGGGGGACTCCAACCAGAATGGAGACCACGATTCCAGCCAGAATTCTGCCCAGGCTATAAAGGACATGGATTTCAATTTTGGACTTGAAGATAGCAATGATATTAATAAATACAACATATGGGGATGGAACGATGGGCAGTTTCAATAGCCAAGCTACTGCCCACCAGATCAGGAGTACAACTATAAAGCTGTACAGTGCCCCTTGCCATTTCTCTTTCGATAGCACCATAATCAGTCCCTACTCAACATTTTTCTTAATTTCATGGACATGGCATGGTATTCCTCCCGGAGTCTCAAATTGTCCAGTTGGAAACAGGGATTTTCCATTACATCCAAAATCCTGCCCGGGGCAGGGGAGAAGACCGCGATTTTACTGCCCAGATAGAGTGCTTCATCCACGCTGTGGGTAATGAAAACGGTCGTCACGCTGTTTTGTTTCCATATATTTAAGAAAAGCTCCTGCATTTCTTCACGGGTTATGGCATCCAGGGCAGAAAAGGGCTCATCCATCAACAGTAAGTCAGGCTTCAATAAAAAAGCGCGCGCAATAGCAACTCTCTGCTGCTGGCCCCCGCTCAATTCTTTAGGGTACCTGTCCAGCAGAGAGTCAATATCCAGTTGTTTAAGGATGTAACTGCTGTATTCATCTGGATGATTCCGGTCATGCTTTATTTTTAGCCCTAGCATGGTATTCTGGCGGACGTTCTTCCAGGGCAACAGTCCATAGTTTTGGAGGATTAGTCCTATACGCTGGGTTTGGGGATCAACCGACCGACCGTCAATGGCAACACTGCCCGCATAGTTCTTCAATATACCCGATAAAACATATAAGAATGTCGATTTACCGCAGCCGGAGGGGCCTATAAAGGTGAAAATGTCCCCGCTGCTGATATTGATGTTTACCCGGTCGAGGGCCAGTATTTCTTCATGTTTTCCCTGGTATGAAACTGTAAGATCTTTGACTTCAATCACGCAATTATTACCTCAAAACTATCTACTTTAACTGCAATAGAGTTAGGATTCTTACTTCAATCACTCAATTATTACTTCAAAACCTGATCATCTACCAGATCTTTATATTCATAGTTTCCTTTGATAAGATCTTTAGCTTGCATCCACTTAACCACATCAGCAAAGACCTTCTCGCTGGGCAGTTCAGCCTTGGAATATTGGGGGAGCTTGATAGTGTCCTTTATTTCCGCCGGGAAACCCTGAGCCTGGATTACAAAATCGATATAACTGGCTGTTGGTTCGCTTTGCAGATATTCTACCCCGGCATTGTAAGCCCTGAAAACAGCTTTGATATCCGCAGGCCTTTCCTGCAGAATTTGGGCACTAAATGCTATGGCGCCGGCCTTATTTCCCGCTGAGTCAGTATCGCTCAATACAGCAGCACCATTCTTTACGGCCAGGCCCGCCAGAGGTTCAGGCAGGATGGCGGCGTCAACCTTGCCGCCCTGCAGCATCTCCAAGCGAGTGGGCAGTTGAGGTATAGCTATCTTGTTTACGTCCTCAGCCTTGATTTGACCAGCTTCCAGCATTTTATCAGTAGTATACTCCATTATCGTATTATTGGATAAACCAATGCTTTTTCCTTTAAGGTCATTTATAGAATTAATACCCGAAGCTTTACCGGCCATTAATTCGATATTTCCATCATTTTTGGAGCATATCCTGAGTTTGATGCCCCCTTTATTGGCAAAAACTACTGCCAATACATCAGTGATCACACCGTCCAGCTGACCGCTTTGCAGGGCACTGTCTCTATCTTTGGCGCTCTTAAAGGGTACTATTTTTACCTGTACACCTTCTTGGGCAAAATATCCGTTTTTCTCTGCTATGAGGAATGGTATTGATTCAACGTCTGGCATAACGCCAATAGTTATTGTTTTGGCTGGTACTGTGGCTGGTTTTTCTTGGCTGCAGCCCACAAATACGAAACCGCTCATAATAATAAATAGACAAACCAGTATCTTTCTCACTTAAAATCCCTCATTCCTGTAAAATATTCGACTTTAGCAACCCTTATCTTGACCTGTTACTAAGTTTAATACATAGTTCCAATAAGTGCCAACAAGATCTTACCAATATCATTGCCTGATTGGATTATATCTTGATTTGCAGGCCTTATTTCTGGCAGGACATAGTTTGGTCCCAGTATTTACCGCTGTTTGCCACTGAACCCTGGGCTTAACAAATATCGCAGCGATTAAATTATCGTATTTACCTATAAAACACCATTTTTTCTTAAACAATGGGTGCTACAGCCGAGAAAATATATCCCGAAAATTAGTGTACTGGATAACGGTTCGATAATCCAGTACGACATACTCATATGTACGCCCATAATTAGGACAGCACTATGAAAGATATATATTTTTCTTATTAGTTGTTGATTTTATTATTGAAGAGTATTACTATATATCTATAAAGTGTATCAAATTTATCCACTATAGAATTGGGGGATGAGCTCATGCAGATAACACGCCAGACCGAATATGCCATAAAAACCTTGATTGAGCTGGGGCATGTTCCTTACGGACAGTTAATAT
>JBAYYO010000364.1:0-2785 GCA_041672985.1 Syntrophomonas sp.
TCCCGAGTGCAAAAATCATGTGTGTTGCTATTCCGTAGTTGGTTGAAATACGTTTCACCGGTCCGGATATTTTGACCTCTCTTCCCAGACCATCAGTTACTACGATTGATGTGTCTTTAGGAGTGGGTGTAGTAGAAGGCTGTTTATCTCCCGCACAACCTGCTACAGACAATAAGAAAGTTACTAGTAATAAAGCCATCAGTTTACGTTTCATCTATTAAACCATCCTCTCTTCTATAATGCTTTTTCACTTTCAATACATATATATTCGGCTGGAAGCACTACATCAAAACCAGCAGATATACTTGCTATGCTCACCTCCATATCATAGACTTCACTCAATCGTAGAGCGGTAAATACTTCGCGATATAGTCCTGCTGTTATTATTCGTCCCGCTTTTAACAATACAACCTGGTCGCAATATCTACTGGCAAGGTTGGGATCATGGATAGTTATTACGGTAGTTAATCCTTTCTGACGGGTTAATTGTTTTACTTTTTCCATGACCATAAATTGATTTTTGAAATCCAGATGAGCTGTAGGTTCATCCAGCAAGAGTATACGAGGATTTTGAAATATTGCCCGGGCCAGCATTACCAGTTGTTTTTCTCCACCACTAAGCTCATTAAAACGGCGTTGGGCCAGATACTCAACCCCTACCTCGCCCAAGGTTTCCAGTGCCTGTTGATAATCTACTCTGCCCGGTAACCCAGTTCTGCCAATACTAACTGCTCTACCCATAACCACAATATCAAGAACAGTAAATCCAAACACGATGGTGGTTTGCTGGGGAACTAAAGCCATGCAAGCAGCGGTCTGTTGGCGAGTCATTGCAGCTACCTTTCTCCCCTCGGCAATCACCTCACCCGTTTGAGGACAAATTAATCCATTGATACATTTCAATAAAGTTGTTTTACCGGAACCATTTGGTCCGAGCAGACCGCATACAGTACCTTTATTTATGTTAAAACTAACACCTCGCAGAACCTGGTGCTGACCGTAAGAATAAAAAACTTTCTTTATTTGAAGAATGTCAGTTGAGTTTTGCATAAAGTACACTCCTATAAACTAAAAAAAACGCAGTTTCCCGCGTTTTCAATCGTTTACATGACATTGTTAATAAGCCAAAAAAAGACACGTGCAAACGTGTCATAAAATGGCAAACCAACTGAACCTGCCATATTAACCTCGTTTTCTATCCAAACACGGGAGGCCAGGTGATTTCTCACCAAACCCAATGGCTGGCAATCATGGGATTATCCTTTAGACTGTTCAGCTCGAAAACATATTATATTTTTATGTATTCTATATTTGTTGCTTATTTCCTGCCTGAAATCTAAAGAATTCAGATCCGCAACCAGCTGCCATGAGCAGCAACAGGTTTCAGGTCGGTATATTAAAAAAGCATCACAATTAGTGGGCCGGTATACCAATTACGCGGGCTATTGGCCGCTAATATGATTGCCATTTCACGCTATATCTGCTCTATCTGCTTTTTGTTAATCTAGCAAATCATGCAGATGGCTGTTCCAGGAATCCATAATGGATCGGAACAGCCATCCTATCGTATCAATATTATCGGTATTATCCGCAGTTTTAGGAAGCCATCTTAATCATCAAAAGCTTCACTGACTTTCCATACTTTCCAAACATTGCCCACCAATTCGGGACCTGGTTTAAGGGTCTGCTTGCCGGGTTTCCAACCGGAAGGGGTCGCTTCAGTCCCCTGCGAATCACGAATCAGCTGGAACGCTTTGACCTGACGAATCGATTCGCTTACATTTCTTCCTACCGGAGGCGTCAACACTTCAAAGCCCTGGATAATTCCATCCGGATCAATAATAAATCGGCCGCGGGTTTCTACACCGCTGTCTTCATCATAGATACCGTACATTTTACCAATGCTGCCATCCTGATCGGACAACATTAAAAAAGGAATGTCCTTGTTGATCATTTTGGATAATTCATGATCATTCCACATTTTATGAACAAAAACACTGTCTACACTAACAGATAGAACTTCTACACCTAGTTCCTGGAGCTCGGCATATTTTTCAGCAACTGCTGAAACTTCGGTAGCTCATACGAAAGTAAAATCGCCCGGGTAGAAACAAAGCAATACCCATTTCCCTTTGTACTCAGAAAGGCTGGTGTTAACAAATTTGCCCTGTCCGTAGGCGGCGGCTGTAAAATCCGGTGCTGGCTTACCTACTATTACCATGCTTTGTTTCGCCTCCTTCAAATCCACCTCGTTTGTGCTCGCAGCTGTCTCTGCTATTGTCTTCTTAATTGGCGGCCTCTGACATCCTGGTTTAAACTCCTCGGGCATGTTCCTGCCCCCCCTTCCACACATATTCCTTTTAGTTATATTAAATAGATAACACATTTTTGCTTGGATGTCCAGACGGAAATTAGCCTCCTCTTGATTTATTACAGCTTCATAATTGCTGGATGATTGTGATTATCTGCGCACTATTTCAAAGGATCTAGAAACTTACCAAACGGGATACCAAGATAATAGCCAATATATTTAATCGCTACATGTGTAAATAAAGCATATGGTCATTATAAAATAACAGGGGTTTTGAGCATATGTCAACTATTAACAATGTAATTCCTCTTCAAGTTCATAATTCATATTGAACAAACTATCATTCTATTAGTTTTAGGGAATTGTGGTAGCGTATTTAATATAGCTATCACTTTCTACACTTCTATATTATTTATGTCTACTTATGTCCATTATTGACTAACGACAAACTATTAATTTATGATAATATAGGAT
>JBAYYO010000365.1:0-2776 GCA_041672985.1 Syntrophomonas sp.
TCTTGCTCAAAAAAGACAAAAGAACCGTCCTCTTGGTTTGGGGAACCATCCGCTTGCTTGCTAAAGGGAGGAACCCCCACTTGGGTAAACCATTATTTTATTTGAGTAAGGTGTCATTTGGCTATAGCTCCGCAGAGCCAATCTTTCGCGACCTTAGCCTGGAGATTAAGGTCGGGGAAAGGGTTAGCCTGCTGGGAGCCAATGGCTCCGGCAAATCTACCCTGCTGAAAATATTATGCGGTCTGATTTTCCCTCAACAGGGTTGTTTCAAGGCCTATGGTCAGCAAATTACTGAGAAACGTATGGAGGACGAAAGTTTTGCCAGGGAATACCATCGCAAGGTAGGATTTATTTTCCAGAATTCCGATGTCCAGCTTTTTACCACCCGGGTATGGGATGAGATTGCCTATGGACCTCTGCAAATGGGATTGAACCAGGCCCAAGTCCGACAGCGGGTCGAGGATGTGCTGGATATGCTCCAAATCCAAAACCTGCGGGAGCGATCGCCCCATCGTTTGAGCGGAGGGGAAAAGAAAAAGGTTGCAGTTGCTTCCGTCCTGGTTTTAAACCCCGAAGTATTAATCCTAGATGAACCTACCAGCGGGCTGGATCCTAAGACCGAAAGGTGGTTGGTTGATCTCCTCCTGGAACTTAACCGCCAGGGGCGCACCATTATTGTTTCAACCCATAACCTGGAATTGGCTCATATCCTCGCCACGCGGTCTCTCATTCTTTCTGAATCCCATGAACTAATCTGCGACGGTTATACGCAGGATATCCTGGCCAACCGGGAGATATTAATGGCTGTCAATCTTATCGATGAATACTGCCATGTCCACGGTGAGAAAGAGCATGTGCACCGGTATACCCACGGATAAGTTTATAGATACGTGCCTGGCACAACTTATACGAATAAGTTTATAGATACGTGCCTGGCACAACTTATGGGCAAAAAAGAACCCTTTGCACGAGGCAAAGGGCTGAGAAAAAGATTGGGATTGGATACTAGAAGAAGTCCGTCCCGCTTCATCTCTAATCCCCCAGCATGTTCACACCGTACCCTTCCAAAATGAATGAGTTGGCTTTTTGCTGGTCTAAACCAGCAAGTGTAATGCTGTTGAAACATAAAAAGCCAGACCTGTGCAAAGGTCTGGCTAAAAGGCGCTATTTAAATAGCCTTCTTAGCTTACTCCTTTCCACACTGGGAGGCGCAACCGTTTCCCGTTACACCCAACGGCCTCATAACCATAGCGAACTTTAGGTAGTGAGACTCGGAGATTGAAGACTGAAACTAAATGACTAATTCTAGTTAACAAGATTTTACACCTTATTTGTATTTCGTGCAATAGAAAAATGTATTTTTATTATACGCTCAATTTAAACTTAAGGGAGATAGAGCGCTACGAAGGGCTTGGCAATTTTTAACTAAAAATTCTAAAATAAAATATTACAGTTTTGCAGGATTTATGACATTTATCTAGAATGTAAAAAAATAAGGTTTCGTGAATTAAATATTTATCTCCGAGCCTGGAATCCTAAGGGATAACTATGGTGACCAGGACGTTAGGGTATGATTGGAAACGGCCATGCCTTCCATTGCGAAAAGGAGATGCTTGGGTTACGCAAGTTTTAAGCGAAAAGAGTTCATGAAGGGTTCAAGTGCTTTAATTATGCGTCTAGGCTCGGCATTTCGTGTCGGGCTTTTTTAGTGGGCTTTCTTTCTGGTTCTGGAAACAAGCAGTTTTGTGAAAACAATAGCTAAATGCTGTTCCAGTTAGTCTTGGAGGGCTTGCTGATTAAAATATTGGACGAGTTCATGAAGAATTTCACGCTTATATATGCATGCGTTTAGGCTCGGCATTTCTGCCGGGCTTTTTTAATGCATTAGCGGGAATATTCGCTTGATTTTGGGACGTACTATAGTCAATTATCCATCTTTGCTTTTTAAAAAATTTATTGCAACAATCGGTAGTCCGTTGCGGTATTTACGATAAATCATCCTGACCAAGGGTTATCAAAAATACCAGAATGGTATGTTTAATTTATTATTATGCAAGTTAATAATAAATACAGGTATTCAATGAAATATGAGGTAAAAAATGTGCATGAGTTATCAATAATGGAAGGCGTTTTGAAAATGGTCAGGGATAGTGCCTCGCAAAGCAATATTAGGAAGGTATACAAGATCAATCTGGTAATTGGCAAACTTACCATGGTTCTTCCTGATAGTATGCAGTTTTGCTTTCAGGCCTTGAGCAGCCAGGATCAGTTATTGCAAGGCGCCGTTTTGGAAATTGAGGAGAGAGATATTATTATCCAGTGTGCCAGGTGCAAGCAAGAAAGTATTTTGAATGATGGTTTTACCTTTATCTGCCCGGGCTGCGGAGCGAGTGAGGTTGAAATCATAAATGGGCGAGAACTGTATCTGGATTACTATGAAGGAGACGAATGTTAATGGTGCAGATAAACATGGAGAGTAATCTCTTAGGTGCTAATGATCTCTTAGCCAGAAGGAATCGCGCCTTATTTGCCGATAAGGGACTGCTGGTTATAAATCTAATGAGTTCGCCTGGCTCCGGGAAGACTACCATTTTGGAGCGAACTATCGAATTCATGGATGGCCGCCTGAAAATGGGAGTAATAGAAGGCGATCTTTATACCGATCAGGATGCCCTGCGCATTGAAAAAAAAGGCGTTGAGGTTATACAAATCAATACCGAAGGAGCATGCCATTTGGACGCGGGTATGGTGGGAACAGCTTTTATCCAGCTGCCAT
>JBAYYO010000366.1:0-2772 GCA_041672985.1 Syntrophomonas sp.
TGGGACCGCTTGATTCCGTAAATCAGGTAGCCGGGAGATGCAACCGTAATCTAAGCAAGGGCCAGGGAGTCGTTAAATTGTATTATATTAAACGGGGCAAAAGGACGGATTCTTCATACATATATGATAGCACATTGCTAAATGCTACCAGCCAAACTATTGCGACCTGTGCTATCCAGGGTTGCATTGAAGAAAAGAACTTCTATGATATGAGCAGCAGTTACTATAAATTGCTTAACCAGGGGATATTAGCGGATACAGAGTCTGAAAATGTTCTGGATGCGGTATGCTCCTTGAATTACGAAAAGATTCAAGATTTTAGGTTAATAGAAGAGAATTATGAAAAGGCGGACTTATATATTGAAGTTGACGAAAAGGCCAGGGAATTATGGAACAGGTTCTTAGGTTTGAGCAACATTGAGGACCGATGGGAACGGCGAGAGGAATTTTACCGGTTTAAGAATGTTTTTCAGCAGTATATTATTTCGGTGCAAAAAAACGCAGAATACTTGTATCCATTTGCAGATAGTATGGCGGGTGGCATTTATCACATTAGCTTGGATATTGTTGATCTGTATTATAAGGTGGAAGGACATGGTGGCACTGGATTTGTGACTCAAGGAGACAGTTATGCTATATGGTAGTATAAATTGTACAGAAATAAAATTTGTATATAAACCTGTAACCTAATGGATATATAAACTGGTTTCAAGGACGAAGGTGGAGCTTATATATATTAGATTCTGAAGACTGAAAGGGAGGGATATCATGGAAAAACGCAGGTTTACAGTTATTATCGAAAAGGATGAAGATGGTTTATATGTAGCCAGTGTACCAGCTTTGCCCGGATGTCATACTCAGGCCAAGGATTTGGATGAATTGGATGAACGAATAAAAGAGGCTATTATACTGTGCCTGGAGGTTAATGAATCAGAAAGCGAGTATAAAACCAGTTTTGTGGGGGTTCATGAAGTTGAGGTTGCTATATGAGTAAGTTGCCTGTCATATCAGCTCGGGAACTAGAGCTGATATTATTTCATTTAGGATTTAAACGAAAAAGACAGGTAGGCAGCCACGTATTATTTCAACATAGCGATGGACGAGCCACCGTAGTTCCCTGCCACGCCGGCGAAGATATTGGTCGTGGCCTGCTTCGAAAGATATTACGCGATGTTCAAGTTGAACCGGAAGAATACCTTAAATTAAGAAGGGCGGTCTTATAAACACCATGGGGGGGATGGGAGTTTGGACTTTTCAGTTACCGGTACCCTGGTTTGGTACTACTACATATGCCCAAGAGAGACTTGGCTTATGGCTCATCAATTATTTCCTGATGAGGATAATGAGAACATTCTTATTGGAAGGATTATTGGTGCAAACACTTATCCCCGTGACAAGAAAGAAATCAATTTTGGTAACGCAAAAATAGATCTTATAAGAACTGAAAATGGGGATTTGGTCGTTGGTGAGGTTAAGAAGAGTTCCCGGTTTGTGAATAGTGCCTCGAAACAGCTTCTTTTTTATTTGTTGCAACTAAAAGAAATAGGCATTAAAGCACGAGGGGAGCTTCTTATACCGGAAGAGAAAAAGAAAATCGACGTAATCCTGGATGAAATAAGCGAAGCGGAAATAAGGAAAGCAATTAAGGAAATAGAGATTATCGTGAACCAGGATTTGTCTCCGAAACCTGTGAAAAACAAGTACTGTAAAAACTGCGCTTATAGTGAGTTCTGCTGGGCTTAGCCTGGTGACCATTAATCTTTACGGGAAAACGATTGAAGTGGTTTTAAGAAAGGGGGGAAGGTATGAAGAAAACTATTTACGTGTTTAATGATGGTGAGTTCAAACGAAAGGATAATACCCTGTATTTTGAAACTAAAGATGGCAAGAAATATATGCCGGTTGAAGATATTAAAGAAATAATTGTATTCGGGGAAGTATCGTTAAACAAGAGGTTTTTGGAATTTCTCACCCAAAAGGAAATTATCATCCACTTCCTGAACAGCTATGGTTATTATATCGGGTCTTTTTACCCGCGTGAACATCTTAATTCCGGCTATATGATACTGAAGCAGGCTGAATACTATATGGATGGCAATAAACGACTGCGCTTAGCTCAGCTATTTGTTCATGGAGCAGCGGCCAATATTATAAATGTATTGCGCTATTATGAAAACAGGGGAAAAGAGTTGGGCGTTGAGCTGGAACAAATAGCTATGCTGGTTAATAAAATTGATGGATGCCGAAATGTTGACGAATTGATGGCCATTGAGGGAAATATTAGAGAGGCCTATTATGCCGCTTTTAATACCATAATTGATAAGCCTGACTTTGTTTTTAGGGGCCGTAACCGTAGGCCGCCCCAGGACAGAATTAATGCCCTTATTAGTTTTGGGAATACCCTGGCTTATACGGCGGTTTTAAGTGAGATTTATAAAACCCATCTTGATCCCAGAATTGGATACTTACATACTACTAATTTCCGAAGATTTACTCTAAATCTTGATGTATCCGAGATATTTAAACCTATACTGGTGGACAGGCTTATATTTTCATTGTTGGGGAGGAATATGCTTAAGAATACCCATTTTGAAAACAAGTCCAATGGGATCTTAATGAATGACAAAGGACGAAAAATATTTGTGGAAGAATGGGAGAATAGGTTAAGGACCACCATAAAACATCGCGAACTGGGGAGAGAAGTCTCGTACCGAAGGCTTATCCGTATGGATTTATACAAGTTGGAAAAACATTTAATGGCGGAGAAGGATT
>JBAYYO010000367.1:0-2768 GCA_041672985.1 Syntrophomonas sp.
TGGGTCATATTGATTTGATCAAGATATGGGGGCACCGACCCCGGCAAAAACCATCACTTTATTATTTCGAGCCAGTTTTAAGGGCTATCAAAGAACATGGGCTGGCAATTGAGATTAATAGTGCGGGTTTAAGAAAGCCAGTGGCAGAGCTTTATCCAGCCGCGGAGATAGTAAAGAGGATGTTTGATTATGGCATTCCTATTACTTTCGGTTCCGATGCCCACCACCCCGGACAAATTGGGGAGGGTTTGGACGAAGCTTATCATTCGGCCTGGCAGGCAGGATACAGGTATATGGTAAGGTTCGAACGGCGTGAAAAAACAATTACAGCTATTAAATATTAGAAATAGGGAGTCTTTTGGTTATTATGAGTGATATTGCTTTATTAATAATAAGTTTGGGAATTATATTGATTGGCGCTGAACTATTTGTAAATGGGGTAGAGTGGCTGGGCAAACTGTTCAATTTATCGGAAGGAGCGGTGGGCAGCGTTCTGGCAGCGGTTGGAACTGCCTTGCCAGAAACTATCATACCAATTATCGCTATAGTGTTTGGCAATGGATCGGCAGGAAAGGATATTGGCATCGGGGCCATTTTAGGCGCTCCCCTGATGCTGGCAACGTTGGCTATGTTTGTTACTGGTGTGGCTGTTTATGCTTTTAAAAGAAGGCGGAGGGCCGGGACCAAAGTACATGGCGACTACTCCAGTATGAGCCGGGACCTGGGGTTTTTTATGATCGTTTTCACGGCTGCGATTCTGGCTGGTACAATTCCTCCTCAAATGAGAAACTGGCAGCTGATGATAGCCGTTTTAATGATCCTGGCCTATATCTGGTATGTACATACGATGTTGAGCCAGGAAAGGGACTTGGAATCCGAATCAGATATACCTGTCTGTTATTTTGCCCGGGGACATAAGACGCCGCCGCTGGTGAGAGTTGCTTTCCAGGTTTTAACAGCCTTATTTTGCATAATTATGGGGGCCGATCTATTTGTTCATTCTATAAATGTTGTAGCTTTAACTTACGGGGTACCCGCTTTTGTGCTGGCCCTTATTATTACTCCCATTGCCACGGAATTGCCGGAGAAGTTTAACAGTGTTATCTGGATATCAAGGGAGAAAGATACTCTGGCTCTGGGTAATATTACAGGTGCCATGGTGTTTCAGAGTTCTTTGATACCTGCGCTGGGTATATTCTTAACCGATTGGCAATTGAGTTCAGGAGCTTTTCTATCGGCCCTGATAGCGCTGGCAGCAGCGGCGGTGTTGTATTTCCATTTAGTCAGCAGGAAACATGTCACTGCCTCCATGTTATTGCTCTGCGGGGTATTTTATGCAGTATTTCTGGGGGCTGTATTCAGCGGGATCATTACCGGAATCTAGAAATTTAGAAAGGTGGAGAGGAAATAAATGACAGAAAATAATCCTTATAACAAAGCCCATGAGTTGGTCAGGGCAATAATGGAAAATGAAACCTATCAGCGATATGTGACAGCGCAAAAGAGACTGGCCCAAAATCCTGAAGCGATAGAAAAGATTCGCCAATTCCGCAGCTTACAAATGGAGGTGAATCAGGCTGAAGTTCTGGGGCAGCCAGTTGCCGACGGCAAAGTCCAGCAGATTACCCTGGACTATGCCAAATTAAATCAGAATAAGTCCATCGCCGAATTATTCCAAGCTGAGGGAATGTTCATGCAGATGTTTACTGATATCCAACAGATTATCCAGAAGGGAATAGAAAGCGGTTTCATAGAATAAAAGTACAGTTAATTAATTCAAAATACAGTTTAGGAAAAAATAATTGGGAACATTCTACTGTCTTAGTAATAACCAATAATGCTGGTTATAGGCAGCCTGCGCTCGTTATCTGCGTATTCGATATGGGGGCCTTGATTTTTGAGGGCAGACACAAAAATGTCGAGAAAAATGAGCAATTGTAATAATATGCTTGTATTTGTATTAATTAACCATCGGATTTATGGAGGAAATAAATCATTTAATGTGGAATTGTCATTACTTGGCGGAACAAATAAACGTTAATCCTGGATAAAAATGGCGGTTGCCTATTTTATCCGTGCCTGGAATTAGTAAATAATATATGCGGCCATTAAATGCGAAGCATTGGGAGATGATGATTATTGCGTAATATATCTTTAACCAGAAGATATCTATATCGTTATAAAATCTTAATAAAGGAGTAAAGTTGATGCCCTTTGGATGTAATGAGAATCAGATTATTAGCCTGGCTATAGTAAAAATACAAATATTATCATATTTTCTGGCTAATCCGCATACCAGGGATACCTTAAAAGGATTTTCGGGACGTTTTTTAATTAATCATCAGTTGATGTTAATGGCAATGGAAAAATTAATAGAAGTTGGAATCATCGAGAAAAGTGGACCAGAGGAAGAGTCTATATACAGATTAAAAATCTCTTATGCCACTACGCAATAACAGCCGGCTTAGCTTAATTCAGTGGGGGGAGATTATATGTTAAAGACCGGTCTTATTTTAGACAAGATTCCTCTGGGAATAATTATATTAAACGAAGAGAATAAGATTATCTCAGTTAATGGTTGGGGCGAAAAATATATTGAAGCAAGCAACAATTATTTAATGGAAGTCATTCATGATCTGGCCAAGAGTACGTTAGACACTAATTTATCGATTGAAAAGACAATAAAAATTTATGACCCCCAGGGGTTGTTGCTGTGGAGAATTAAATCTGAATTCATAAAATATTCCTCACCCCAGATAATGGTTATT
>JBAYYO010000368.1:0-2767 GCA_041672985.1 Syntrophomonas sp.
CTTCTGGGCGGCTATTTGTAAGCGTTTGTTGATGAGTTTGCTTAACTCTTGTTTCGGCATCATATCCATTATGGTTATTTTTAGATGTGCTTCTTGGCCCTCTTTTAAAAGTTCTCCCGCCTTCCTGCTTATCTGTAAAACAGGTGGTCCTGATACCCCATAATTAGCGAAGAGAATATCGCCCCTATCCTTAGCAACTGATTTATTATTGTGAATAATTTCAGCAGTCCCGACTAATTTAACGCCCTCAATTCGTTTGAAAAATGATCCCTCCAGCTTTAATTGCACCAGAGCAGGAAAAACATCTATTATTGTATGGCCCAGCCTGGCTGCTAAATCATAGCCCTGTCCATCAGAACCGCTGGAGGGCATAGCCTTGCCGCCTGTAGTAATGATGACCCTGTCCCCCCCATATACTTGCCCATTTTCCAATTCTATTATAAATTTATCGTTTTTCTTGCTAATATCCTTTACCAGGGCATCGCATACAATATTAACTCCCAGCTCTCTTAATTCATATAAAAGAACATCCAGAACGCTTGAAGCCTGATCGGACATAGGGAAGACCTTCCCTAAATCCTCCACTTTATGTTCAATCCCTAATTTCCCAAAAAACCTGATCGTATCATCTATAGTGAAATTTGCCAGGGCACTATGAGCAAATTTAGGGTTGTTGCCATGGTAACAAGTTATATCGGCATTTATATTAGTAAAATTGCAGCGCCCATTTCCGGTCGCCAAGATTTTCTTGCCCACCCGCGGATTTCTCTCCAGTATCGTGACCTCAGCACCCAGTCTTCGGGCCGAAATAGCAGCCATCATTCCAGCTGCGCCGCCTCCCGCCACAATAACATGCTTCTTTATCCTCATATATACCCCTCAATATCGATATAATTTGATTATGTTATTATCAGTTTACTACAAAAAACCAATTAGTAAGCATACCACAGATTAAAGTTATTTCCCATGAATAAAGGCCCCCCTGAAAAGGGAGGCTCATTGACTAGCCCCAATAATTATAATCGTTTGAGATACTTGCGTATTTCCCAATCATGTACACATTCAGCATACTGGTCCCATTCCCTTTGTTTGCTCATCAGATAGCTCTTAAAAACATGTTCTCCCAATGTCTCAATTATTAATGGGTCCCGACTCATTTCTTGCAGTGCTTCTTGCAGGTCGCGTGGATATGACTCCGCCTCACTCCCGCTTGACTCCGATGCACCAATACAGAATGCATTGCTATGCATAGGTTCAGGCGGCATAATTCCATTTTTAACGCCATCCAGACCCGCTTCAAGCATGAGAGCGAAGAGGATATAGGGATTGGCAGATGGATCCGGGCTGCGATATTCAATCCGGGTAGTATTGCCGCGAGCAGCTGGAACACGAATCAGCGTACTGCGATTACCGGTGGACCAGGCCAAATTAATTGGTGCCTCATAACCCGGTTTTAGCCGCTTATAGCTGTTTACAATAGGATTGGCAATAGCTGCCATGCCCCGAGCATGTTTTAACAACCCCCCGACAAATAACCGGGCCAGGTCACTGAGTTCGTCTGGACCGTGGGGATCACAAAACACATTCACTCCATCTTTGAATAACGACTGGTTACAGTGCATCGCACTTCCATTTTCTCCACTAAGGGGTTTGGGCATAAAACTGGCATATAATCCCGATTGGCGGGCAATGTTTTTAACTACATCGCGAAAGGTTATCCAATTGTCAGCGGTCCGAAGAGCCTCGCCATATTTAAAATCGATTTCATGCTGTCCCGGAGCCACCTCATGATGCGATGCTTCGATATTGAACCCCATTTTCTTAAGGGTAAGGATGATATTGCGGCGTGCGTCTTCTCCCAAATCAACCGGGGCCAAGTCGAAGTAGCCCGCATGGTCATGAATATCAAAGAGCGGATATCCCTTCTCGTCAGCATGGAAAAGGAAAAACTCCCCCTCTGGTCCAATATTATACTCAAAACCCATTTCTTCCGCATCGCGCAGAGCTTTTTTCAAAATATAGCGAGGACATCCCGTGAAAGGATGTCCTTCGGTGGTATATACGTCACAAATCATTCGCGCTACGCCCTCTTCTTGTGGTCTCCAGGGCATTATGGCATACGTGTCAGGATCTGGTACAATACACTGATCCGATTCTTCAACACAAGCGAACCCATCGACTGATGAACCATCAAACATTAGTTCACCTGCAAAAGCACGCTCCAGTTCGCTGACCATAATAGACATGCTTTTCATAATTCCAAAGATATCTATAAATTGAAGTCGAATAAATTCAATTCCCTTTTCATTTATATCCTTGAATACATCATCTTTGGTCATATCTTCTCCTTTATCAGACATCAATAGAATTGTGAGCGGCATGGTTAGGATAATTGAAGGTTTTACCCTGCCAGGTACGGATTAAAACCTTGTTCTCATCAATGGCTAATACATATTCTGGATTAACCGGCGTCTTACCATAGCCACCCGGGGCATTAATAATATAAGTCGGAACAGCCAGACCAGATGTATAGCCGCGTAAATGCTTCATAATATCCAACCCCGTCTGAACCGGGCTGATAAAATGGGTAGTTCCTTTTACCTCTTTGGCCTGGAATATATAATAAGGGCGAACCCGTATCTTCAGTAATTCCTGATTAAGTTTTTTCATCACATGGACATCATCATTAATCCCTTTAAGTAAAACTGCCTGGTTACCTAAAACCACCCCTGCTTCAATAAGTCGGTCACAAGCCTGCCTGGCTTCC
>JBAYYO010000369.1:0-2765 GCA_041672985.1 Syntrophomonas sp.
ACATCCTCCTCTTGTGCACATGTTTGTGCAAATCCATTGGCTATATATATTCTATATCTACTTCCAGTTTTGTCAAACAAGAAAGGCAGTATACCTGAAATTTGTGGAGGGGACAGGGGGACAGGTTTAGTGTCCCCCAAGGGAAATATACTGCCATTTTAAATGAGGACAGGGGGACACTAAACCTGTCCCCCTGTCCTCATATGGATAAAGCGGTTTTTTTAGGCAGGATTATCTTTTTCGATGGCGAAATTATTGTACAAGGTTAAATGGTCTATAAAATAAGGTATGAAAAAGAGGCGGAGGCGCAAAAAGGTGCATTCAATACCATGGTATGTTGCCGTACTGATATCAGTGCCACAGACATTTTTGATTATAAAGTTAGGGTTTGGTTTATTTAATTTCAAGGTGCCTTTCACTAGATGTTTACTGATCTCAGCAGGCATTGCCGGAATATGTTTCTTCTTAAGAAAATCTCATATATCTTTTACGCTTAATACATTAATCCTCATGGTTGTTCTGACAATATTAACTGCGCTAGTATTTAAAATTGAATTAAGATATAGTTTCATTTCCGTTTTGCTGGGAGTCATGATCAGTGGGATCATTGAAAATATTGTTTTGCCCATGTTCCTGAGCCTAACCGGTTATTCTATCTATGATTTAATGACCAATTCATGGGTTAATATTGCAGCGTTTATGCCGGTGTTTCTGGTTACACTGCTTATTTATTGGTTATCCTGGCATTTTAGAGTAGTCTTATTCGATTTTGCAAATCGAGGCGAATATGGTGGATAAAGATAGTAACTGGTTGGTAACCGCCATTATTCTTTTACAGGCCCTGATCATCATTCTAATCAATAATAGTATTGTAACCAGTACAAACTTGGAAACTTTACAGGCCAACATTCCCTTTTTAAATTTCTTTATTTTAGCGATAGGCATCCTCAACATAGCAGCCATAAAAAAGATCGAAGAAAACGCCCAATATAAAGCACAAGTACTACTCTTTAAAAACCATCTCAACCAAGTCGATACATTGCTGGAATCATTAAGGACTCAGAAACATGAATATGTACAGCATGTGCAAACTATTCAGGCCTTAGTTGAATTAGAAAGGATAATAGAAGCGCAAGACTATATTGACGGTATTTCCCAACAATATTGGCCCCATGAGGACATATATGAGGTAGGCCATCCTGCCCTGACCGGGTTGATCAACAGCAAACGCTGTGCTGCGGAAATGAAAGGTATTGATTTTGCGGTGGCTGTAAAATGCGATTTGTCTTACCTATCGGTTCCGGCTTGGGATCTAAGCAGTATCATGGGCAATCTATTGGATAATGCCATGGAAGCTGCTATTCAGGATGAAAATCATCCCCGAATCGGGGTCGAGTTTAAGTGCGAAGACGGGTATTACGCTATCTATATTTTAAACAACGGTGCAACCCTACCTAGAGGCCAGGATATTTTCGCCGCCGGCTATACGACCAAAGATTCAGTCAGTCGGGGATATGGGCTGTATCTTGCTAAGATGCTGGTGGATAAGTATAACGGGCACATTGAAATTAGTTCCCAAGAAAGAACGACCACCATCTTAAAATTACCGCGTGGAGGAGAACTGTGTGATGCATCCATTAGCCAGCAACAATGTCAAAAAACTGAGGAATAGTTTTCATTTCGGCAGAGACTGGAAGCCGTAATGAATTTTTTTTATTGGCCATGAAAAAACCGCCTTGATAAGTAGGGAAGGTTTTAAGAAAAGTAAAGACCTGTTTTCTTTTGTTTTGAACCGGGGGTACAGCGTTTGCACCCCCGGTTCAATCTGTCAATGGGGGACAGGGGGACAGGTTTAGTGTCCCCCTGGGGAAATATACTGCGGTTTTAAATGAGGACAGGGGGACACTAAACCTGTCCCCCTGTCCTCCATTTTACACCATATATGGATAGATTATTTTTTTTTAGGCAGGATTACCTTTCGCGATGACGAAATTATTAGTGAAGGAAAGAGGCGGAGGTGTAGAGGATGCATTCACTAGCCAGCAACCTGGCCAAAAGACTGGGGAATAGTTTACATTCCAGCAGAGAGCAGATTGATATTTATGCGTATGGCCTGGAAGTACTTTTGATGACGCTGATTACTTTAGCAGTCGTATTCGGCTTGGCTCAATTGCTAGGTTCCGCTGCAACCACATTAGTTTTCCTGGCAGTATTTGCTCCGTTCCGATCTATTGGCGGAGGGAGTCATCTCAGCACCTATCCCAGATGTTTGCTTTTCGGGACATGTTTGATGGTGGGTTTAGGATATTGGGCTGGCATTAGCATTCAACCCTACACCCTCTTAGGATTACTCCTGCTAACAACATTACTAGCTCTTTATGCAATTGTTAAATGGATACCCGCCGACACAGTAAAAAGGCCTATTACAGATGAAAAAGTTAAATCCAGGCAAAAATTATATATGCGTTTGGCCGTATATATCTGGTTTATAATCGTTGCCACTCTAACTCGATATGATCTGCTTAATTATGCTTTCGCTATGGTGGTGGGAGCATTAGGCAGTCTCTTTTTAATGACACCCTGGGGGTACTGGCTTCTGGAAGCTATTGATAAAACCTTAAATAACATGAAAGGAGGTATGAAGCGGCTATACTTTAAAGCATAACATAATATAGTAGTATATAGTAAAAAACTATTGGGGGCAAAATATATGAAGCTATATACTATGAAAGATGTAATGGAGATTCTAAACGTTACCCGCATGA
>JBAYYO010000370.1:0-2765 GCA_041672985.1 Syntrophomonas sp.
TGGTTGGATAGAACAGACGGGAATAATTGACCCGGAAAGGATAACATCGGTATCGCCCATGGTGCCCTGGAAGGCACCTCAGCCGACATAGAGGGAAATTATTACTTTATGAGCAGAAAAGAACTGGAGAATATACCCCTCGATCTATGGCTGTTAGGACACAGTCATGTCCGCTATCCTGATGTTGATACCGTAAGCGGTTCTAGAATATTCAACTGTGGTACCCCTGAACCCGACGGCATGAACTATTCCCGTGCAGGAAATGCCTGGCTGCTGGAGATTGGGGAGGATAAGACAGTTAGGGGTCAAAGTCTGCAACCGGGGCAATATAAGTTCTATGATCTGGAATGGAGAATCAATACTGAGGACGATTTCAGCAGGGTTACTAATAATCTTATAGATGAGGACGCCGGGAATAAATTAGTGCGATTAAACCTTAGCGGCAGTATTGATGAGGAGTTATTGGAAAAAAGGCAGGAATTTTACCGGGAATGGGAAGAAAAGTTGTTCTATTTTCGCTATGATGATTCAGAATTAAGACGCAAAGCCACTAGAGCCATAATAGAACGTGAATTCACCCATGGTTCTTTTCCCTACCGTCTATTGCAAAAATTAGCCGATGATCCGGAGGCTTTGCAGACTGCCTATGAAATGATAAGGCAGGTGAAGTAATTGTACATAAAACAATTAACCAGCACCCAATTTGCCGGCTTAAAGGACTTGGACCTCAATTTTGACAAAGGGCTTAATGTAATCTTGGGCGCCAACGAAAGCGGCAAAAGCACCATAATAAATGCCCTGTTTTCGGTCTTGTTTACCAGCAGCAGCCTGAAGAAGAATAGAAGTGATGACAAAGGATTCCTGGCTCGATATATGCCCCACCCATCCGGAGATTTCATAGAGGGGAGCGTGCTTTTTTCCATTAACGAGCTGGAGTATAAACTCTCCCGGCAATGGGGAAATAATCACAGCATTTCTTTAAAGAAACCTGACGGAAGTATGATTACGGTCGAGACTGATATTGATGACCTGATGCAAGATATCTTTGAACTGGGGCCCAAAACCTATCAGAATATCGTGTTTGCCCGCCAGAGCCAATTAAAAGAAATGCTGCACAAGCTTCGTGAGCGCGAGACTATGCACTCCGTTAATTCCTTATTAAGAGAAGCCGTAATGAACCTGGACGGGGTATCTGTAGATGGATTGCAGGCTGATATTGACGGGGAACTGGAAGAACTATTAAAGAGATGGGATTATGATAACAAACGCCCCCGGGACAATAAAATATTTAAGACCGGGGTGGGAAAAGTGTTGGACAGTTACTATAAAAAGGAAAAGCTGCGCCAGGAGATGCAGCGGGTATTTAATATTGAGCAGGAACTCCATAATATTGGCCAACAACTGCACGAATGTGAAAGTAAAAATAATATCATAAACCTGGAGCTTAAAAAACTGGAACCCCTGGAAGAAGACATAATCAAAAGAGCCGTCATAGAACCCCGTTTGAATGGGTTAAGGAAGCATAGCAGTGAATTGAAAGCCATAGCCAAACAATGGCCTGCATTAGAAACTGACTATCGAAACCAGGCCAGTATTGGGCCGGATTTGTTAAAGCAATTAGAGCAAACCAAAGCTGAAGAAAACGCCCACCGGAGTCAAAAAGAAAAAGAAAACCTTACCAAGACCCTAAAAACCGTGGAAGATAACCAGCAATTGCTGGGCAAATTAAACGCAACCAGGCAAGGCTTAGTTGTAATTTCTGATGAGGATATAAAGAAATTAGAAGCTTTGAATCAAAGCATAAACACTGCCTCTACGGCCATGAGAGCCGGCCGGATGCTGGCTAGCGTTCAGAAACAAGCAGATCTGGAGGTATGGATCACCCGGGATTTGGAAAATGAAACCCGGTTAATGGAGAGTCAAATAAGCGTCAATGGATACTTGAAGATCAGATTGGGTGAAATGGCTGAAATTGAAGTGAAATCCGGCGAGTTTGACTTTGAGCAAATCAAGGCTGACTATACTAGAAGCCAAACCGCATTTGTGGAACTATTGGAAACCCTGGGGGTTAAGGACCTCGATGAAGCCCGTAGCATAAAAAACCGGCTGGACGAAATCAATCACCAAATAAAGTCCACCCAACAGCTGACCGCCAGACTGCTGGGCGGGCAGAAAGAGGAGGAACTGAAAACCAGACTGCAGGAACTGGGTACTATAGATTCGACCCGGCCCCTGCCTGTTATACAACAAGAGAGACAAGCAATTGAGAACAGAATCATAAAAATCAAAGCCGGCTTAATAACCTCCCATAACAAGTTGCAGGAGTGGCAAGAAAAATACACTAACCAGGCCCAGTTGTTGGACACCATTATCGATCAGGAAGTGGAAATAAGGGGCTTGGAAGAACAACTGGGTAAATTGCAGCCCTTGCCGCCCGGCATTATAAATGCCGGGGAATTCAGGTCACATCTGAAGAGCTTACGAGATAAACTGAAGCAGGGTGAGACAGAGTATCGCCAACGCTGGATAGACCATGATGCGAAAGAAAGGGAACTTCCCGAGGAATCATATGAAGAGATGAAGCTGCAATATGAGATAGCGGAGCAGGAATTCGGCAAAAACCAATTGCGGGCAGACAAGCTATTAAAGATAAGAGAGGTATTTACAGAAACTTTAGCAGAAATGGGTTCAGACTCGCTTCAACCGCTGGCAGACTCCTTCAGCCGATATTTATCATCTACAACCCGGGGTAATTATAAGGTGGG
>JBAYYO010000371.1:0-2763 GCA_041672985.1 Syntrophomonas sp.
TTCTTGTTCAATACTATCTAAAAACTGTGTTAATGCTTCAACAACCAAAGAATTCTTCGATACTCTTTTGCCACTATCCTTCATTTTCTGAAGTTTTCTTCCAATTGTTCATAAGTATGGACAGGAACTCTTATATTTACAGTTATACTGGGAACCTGTTTTTTAATTTCCATATACACGCCTTCCTTCCCTTTAGAGATAAGATACTAGAGAGAAGCCCCACATTTATTGCACTGGGATAGTTATTATCATCTTTTTTACTCCCCCATCCCTTATACTTTTGTTTACGGCACCGTCAAAAGGCTTAAGACCTTGCCGATCTGGGGATCATAGATCGATTCCTCCAGCACATAGGCACCGGGTTTGCCGTCCTGAAACCAGATTTGCTCTTCCAGTTTGGCGGTGCGAACCTCGCTTTCGGTGGGCAATGATTTATAAAATCCGGCGGCCAGGCTGCGCGGGTCCACATCACTGCGAACCGGCCGGGTACCCTGGAAGGTCTTCAGTACTTTTTGGCCGTCGCTCTGCACCACCGCGAATTTATCCGGGTACAAATCAACCAGCGAGTTGGCTAAAGAAAAGACTGATACATCGTATTTTTCTCCGGCCAGCTTGCGTAGCGCATCCAGAGAGACTGATGAGGCCAGCAGGTCCTGGGCCAGAATCTCGCGGGGCATTAATAGGCAGGCGGCAAATTGCAGTGCTTCCATTTCCCGGGGATCTTTAGTCTTAAAAGTCGATTCCTCCCGGGCGCGGTAGACGGTTTCGGTATGCCAGGGGATGATAAGGTGCCCCAGCAAAACGGCCAGGGTGAACCGTCGGCGCTGCTGATTCTTCTGGCGGGGATCCAGGATGATCAGGTTCTCATTTCCCTGGACCAGCATCCCCTCGCAGTTGTCCAGTTCGGTTTCAGTCATGGTTACCTTGAACCGCTCCAGCAGCCCGCTCAAGTCTACCGGCAAGGTGTTGCCGCCCACTTGATGGAAGATATAATCGGCGTAGGAACGCACATCATTGTAATATGGCAGATTCAATCGGGCTGGTCCCGACCCCAGCAGCATCAGCGCGTAATCAAGCAGCATCTCGCGTTTATCAAACGGCAGCATGCCGGCAACATGCATAATCATTCTGCTCAGGCGATCACTGCTCTCTTCATAGGGTGCTGATTCTTCGCCCACCAGCAAGTAATCACTGGGAACCCCCAGGGCGCTGGATAGTTTGATCAGGGATTCAAAACTGGGTGAGCGGGCCCCCGATTCGTACTGGGATATAGCCGGGGCCTTTAGTCCCGCCCTCTCCGCCAGGACCGCCTGGCTCATGTTGCGCTCCTTCCGCAGTTTTTTTATGCGTTGGCTAATCGTCATCTTGATCAGTCCTTTTTTATTGGTTTCATGCTGATTATAACATCTGTAATTACTCTTGACAACTAATCATAACAGGTGTTATTATTGCCTTAACATAATGAGGGGTGGTGGTCGGGTGAGGTGCACCTCTTTTGCAATCGTCATAGGGACCAGAATAATGGGGGGATAGCTATATGAAGACAATTATGGATGAATATTTTCAGCAGTTGTCCGGCGGCGAAAGCCAGCAGAAGGATAATCTCCATAGAGAAATGATAATCTATGATTAGGACACATATTCACAGCCGGACCTATACCAAGGCGCTTTGTTACTGTAAACCCGAGCTGTGGTATCGGGTAGGTAACAGACCTCCAGCCAATAAAAATTAATTATCTCACTAAAAATGGAAAGCTGACCCTGGCTGAAAAATAGCGGGGTCAGCTATTAAGTTTATCTGGTGCCTGGCACAACTTATTCATGCCCTGTGTCTTAAGAAATGGACGGTTTTGTTCATCCTCAGATTATGGGAACCTTTCACCAGGACAGTTGATCCAGAAATTATAGTCCTTTTTAATCGTTTGTGTAAGGTATTCCTATTACTTGAATGAACAACTCTTTGGGAGGAGAAACCATGAGAAATGGCTTCTTTGCCGATTACCCGAGCCTTTGCTCCGAAGGTAAAAAGCCTGGTTACATTCTTATCGGCCAAATACCTGCCCACTTCTTTATGCCCTCTTCTGGAGTAACGCCCTAACTCCGACATGCTTCCTAAGACCGCAATATTCCTTCCTTTGCCAATTGAGGAAAGGACATCAATTGCGGCTTTTACTGAATTAGGATTAGCGTTAAAAGTATCATCAATAATTCGAACCCTCTTTTTCCGGCGGTAAACCCTTAATCTCCTCGGGGGTTTACGGTACGCTTTAAGACCTATTTTAATCTGTCTCGGGCTAAAGCCCAGGTGATCAGCAACTGCAATCGCAAAAAGGGCATTATAGACATTGTGCTTTCCCCAGATGGGTATGAAAAAGTCATGATAAATATCATGTAATCCTACTCTGAATTTCATTCCGTATCTGGAATAGCGAACATCTACAGCCTGATAATCTGCTTCATTATTGATGCCTACATATAGTATAGTTCCATTAAACTTACCCGTATTCAATTGTCCGGAGTTAACATCATCCGCATTAAGGAGCAGTGTACCAGTCTGTTTCATGTTAAATATTATTCCGGACTTAGCGCGAATAAGACCTTCAACTGTTCCACCGACATTGCCAATATGAGCTGTTCCAATCATAGTAATTATAGTTATATTGGGTTGAATAATTTTGCAGCTCCTGCGCAGATGTCCCCGGGCAGACATTCCATATTCGAGGACAACCGCCCGGTGGGATGGTCTGATCTTTTTTGCATGCT
>JBAYYO010000372.1:0-2762 GCA_041672985.1 Syntrophomonas sp.
TAAGAACTCAGTTTTGATGATAGTGATAATGACAGTTCTATTGGGAATTATCTATCCCTTGCTGGTAACCGGAATTGCCCAACTGATTTTTCCCTGCCAAGCCAACGGCTCAATTGTCTATCATAAAGGCAAGGCGGTGGGCTCAGAACTTATCGGGCAGTCGTTTAACAGCCCCAAGTACTTTCATGGCCGCCCCTCTGCGGCTGGGGAAGGTTATGATGCTTCAGCTTCGGCGGGTTCGAATTTGGGGTCCACTAATCCGGAGCTTTTACACAGAATTGTCGAGCAGGAAAAGAAGGTTCGTAGTGAGAATAAGCTTGCTGAAGGGCAGAAGATACCTGCGGATCTCCTGACCGCTTCGGGTAGTGGTCTGGATCCTCATATTAGCCCGGAGGCAGCTTATCTGCAATGTGAACGGGTAGCTGCAGCCAGAAAAGTACCCGTGGAAAAGATTAAGGCTCTACTGGCCAAACATGTAGAAAAAAGAGAATTCGGAGTACTGGGTGAGCTGAGGGTAAATGTATTGCAGCTCAACTTGGCTCTGGATAAAGAAAACCCCGCTTCCGCCGCAACATTAATAGCGAAGGACAGAGAGCATCAGTAGTACCCGAAGGGTGAGCCTCTGGCGACAGAGGAAGTCGTGGTTGCACTTATACTATCGCCCTTAAAAAACTAATACTATCTGATAGTATAAAGAAATCAGGTAAAAGGAATGGTTTTATTGAACGACAAACGAGCCGATCCCGATGCATTACTGGCCAGCATGAAGCCCAAGGGTCGGGGCCGGTTGACTGTATTTCTGGGTGCAGCGGCCGGGGTTGGCAAGACCTATGCCATGCTGGAAGCAGCCCGGGAGCGCATTAATGAAGGTGCTGATGTTGTAATAGGCTGGGTGGAAACTCATGGTCGCAAAGAGACCGAAGCCCTGCTCAAAGGCCTGAAGATTTTGCCCCCCCGGCCTATGGACTACCGGGATAAGCATTTTCAAGAGCTGGATCTGGATGCTCTGCTGGCCAGGAGGCCGGATATAGTTCTGATCGATGAATTGGCTCATACTAATATCCCTGGTTCGCGCCATATCAAGCGCTATCAGGATGTGGAAGAAGTCCTGGCTGCAGGTATTGATGTCTATACTACGGTTAATATCCAGCACCTGGAAAGCATAAACGATATTGTGGCCCGGATAACAGGCATATCCGTACACGAGACTGTACCTGATACGGCATTGAAGCAGGCAGAAATACAATTGATTGATATTCCGACTGAAGATTTGCTGCAGAGATTGCATGAAGGCAAAGTATATGTTCCCGATCAGGTAGCCGAAGCGGTAAAGAAATTCTTCAGGGCGGGCAATATAAACGCCTTGCGAGAAATGTCCCTACGCTATACTGCGCAAATAGTGGATTCACAGATGCAGACCTATATGCGGGCTCATGCCATTGAAGGGCCCTGGCCGGCCGGGGAAAGGGTAATGGTCTGTATTAGTACCAGCCCTTTTGCTACCAAGTTAATTCGCGTTGCCCACCGCATGGCAACGGGCTTGAAAGCTGAATTGCTGGTGGTTTACGTGGAAACTCCAGAGGCCGGGAGCAACGGCACAGTTCGGGATCGTTTGTTTGCCAACCTGCGTTTGGCGGAAGAACTGGGTGGAGAAATCATCAGTACCAGTGGAACTGATATTGCTGCTGAACTGCTGCAGATTGCCAGATCTCGCAATGTAACCCAGGTGGTTATCGGTAAACCTCTGCGCTCCAGGTTTCTGGAATTGTTACGGGGTTCAGTGGTGGACAAAGTCATCCGCCACAGTGAAGGCTTCAGTATCCATGTTATACCGGGTCAGGCCATTCAGGATGCTGATAGCAGCAACTGGTTACAGGAAAAAACCAGGAAGAGCCTCAGTTTTCTACCCTATCTGAAGGTAATCTTAATGATAGGCCTTATTACTGTGGTAATAAGACCATTTATTGAGCAATTAGGCTTGGTAAATGTAGCCATGATTTATCTTTTGCCGGTATTGTACAGTGCGGTCAAGTCTCAGCGCAGGGTGTCCCTTACCGCTGTGGTAGGTGCAACTCTGGCCCTGGATTTTTTCTATATTCCACCGCAACTTAGTTTGTCAGTGGCCGACCTGAGATATTTATTAAGCTTTTTCATCTTCGGGCTGGTTGCCTGGCTTACCAGTAGCATGGCTTCCCGCTTGCGTAAGCAGATAGACCATGCCCACCAACGTGAAGCCATGATGGGAGCACTATACAGCCTGAGCCGGGGAATCGGAGCTTCTGATGGTATGGAAGAAGTGATGAAGACAGCTATAAAAAAACTAGCAGAGGTTACCGGAAGCGAGGTTATCATACTGATACCTGCTGATGGTAAACTGGAACTGCGAGCCAGCAGCGGTATCTTACCCAAGGATGAACTGAGCGATAATGAAAGGGCGGTAGCCAGCTGGGTGCTGGAACATGGAAAGATGGCTGGTAAGGGAACTGATACTCTGATCGGAGCTGATTTACTATATCTGCCCCTCAGCACTGAAGATGGTGCCATTGGTGTATTGGGAATCCGCTATGATGAGGGTGAGGGTAATTGGCTGCGGGAGAAGAAGAGATTTATTGAGGCACTGGCCAACTTGGCTGCTGTAGCCATCAATCGTGTCCAATTAGCCGAAAAGGCTCGTCAAATTCAGGTAGCGGCCGATTCGGAACGATTGCGTACGGCTCTTTTTAACTCCATTTCTCATGACCTGCGTACCCCCCTAACCTCAA
>JBAYYO010000373.1:0-2751 GCA_041672985.1 Syntrophomonas sp.
AGAATCCATTAAGGTGGCTGAAGCTGCCAAGGTGATAGAGAACTCTCAAAGGGACATTAACATCGCATTTATGAATGAGCTGTCGATTATTTTCAATAAAATGGGGATTGATACCCAGGCGGTGCTGGAAGCGGCAGGGACGAAGTGGAACTTCCTGAAATTCTACCCGGGGATGGTGGGGGGACATTGTATCGGGGTCGATCCCTACTATTTGACCTATAAGGCGGAACAGATGGGATACCACTCGCAGATTATACTCTCTGGCAGACGCATCAATGATGACATGGGTAAATATGTGGCGGAGAGTTTAATCAAATACCTCATCAAAGCCGATGTTTCCATGAAGCAGGCCAGAGTTGCCATCCTGGGCTTTACCTTTAAGGAGAATTGTCCCGACACCAGGAACACCCGGGTAATCGATATCGTTCATGAGCTGGCCGAATATGGCATAACTCCGATGATTGCAGACCCCGTCGCAGATGTTGATGAAGCGAAGCATGAATACGGTCTGGCGTTTGATTCTATGGATAGTATAAAGGATATGGACGCTGTGATCTTAGCGGTTGCTCATGATGAGTTTGCCGGACTTACCATGGACAAGCTTGATAAGATCTATAAGGATGTGCCCAATGAGCGTAAAGTGCTGATCGACGTCAAAGGTTTGCTTAACCGTAAGGAATATGAAGCTGCGGGTTATAGATACTGGCGGCTGTAATCAGATTCTTCGCTGGCGCTCAGAATGACAGGTACCGCTCAACAAATACTGCTCCAGAATGTCACAAAGACGTTATATTCTAATTTAAGGAGTCCTGATAGCCAATGGGTTATAAAAATATCACATTCCCAACCAATACAACCTTCCTCGTCACAGGCGGGGCCGGTTTCATCGGATCTAATCTGTGTGAGGCGATCCTCAATCTGGGTTATAATGTCCGCTGCCTGGACGACCTCTCCACCGGGAAGCAGGAGAATGTGGACATGTTCATCAGCCATCCCAATTATACATTTATAAAAGGCGATATACGCGATCTGGATACTTGTCTGTCTGCAACCCGGGGGGTCGATTATGTCCTCAACCAGGCAGCTTGGGGAAGTGTTCCTCGCAGTATCAAGTTTCCGCTTCTCTATGAAGAAATCAATATACGCGGCACCCTCAACATGATGGAAGCCGCGCGGCAAAATGACGCTAAGAAGTTCGTTTACGCTTCCAGCTCGTCTGTCTACGGCGATCACCCGGTTCTGCCCAAAAAAGAGGGCGCAGAAGGCAAGTTGCTGTCACCCTATGCATTGACCAAAAGAGTTGATGAAGAATACGGCAGACTATATACCGAACTATACGGCCTGGACACCTATGGGTTAAGATATTTTAACGTTTTCGGTCGCCGCCAGGACCCCGAGGGAGCCTACGCAGCGGTCATTCCCAAATTCATTAAGCAATTACTGAATGATGAGCAACCTATTATTAACGGAGATGGAAAACAGAGCCGCGATTTTACATACATCGAGAATGTTATCGAAGCCAACCTCAAAGCCTGTTTAGCCTCTCACGAAGCGGCTGGCCAGGCGTTCAATATTGCTTACGGTGGGCGTGAATATCTGATCGATATTTATCATGAGTTATGCAAAGCCTTAGGCAAAGACATAGAACCGATTTTCGGCCCTGATCGGGCCGGGGATATTAAGCATAGTAATGCGGATATTGGTAAGGCTAGGGAGCTGCTGGGGTATGCGCCGGACTGGAGTTTTGAACGGGGGATCGAGGCGGCGATTGAATGGTATAGGGAGAATCTGTGAGAGAGTTAGGGGGTGTGTGTAACCCTAACTCACGGATTTATCGCCTAAATAGAAGGCGGTAATGATCTGACTGCAAACTTATTTCTTAGTGAATCTCTATACTCATCAGACCCCATTTTTATCTTTGTACTTGGAAGTACCTGGAGGCAATCGCAAAGGGATTCGTGTAGTAATGTTTGTTTTTCTTTTGAGTCCACAAAAACCCCAATACTCTTTGCCATGTACTGGACTTCATTATAATTCTTATTTTTATACCATTGAAGTTTTAGGCCGAACAAATTGGCAAGTGTTGCCTCTACATCAACCCCTGTGGCTTCCAAAGAGAAAGTTCTCTTTTGGGGATTTTTACAAAAGTCTTCGCCGCTTTTAAAGCTACATTTTTTGTTACCACAACCCATGCAATATCCATTGTTAAGAAAGAAAATTCCTGAACCGATACGGTCTTTCATCGTGTATCCCAAACTAGTAAGGAATCTAGATAGAATGATATCCTGAAATCTAAAATGAATGTAGGGCTTTGTTGATTCCTTGACCCTTTGCGGCTTCCACTTAGAGGAGAATACTGCACATATTATAAATCCATACGGAAATTGTTCCGCAATACGGCTAAACATTGGTGCCTTAGGTGGACAACCGCCACCATTATTAAAGTTTTTGCACCTCGTCTTACAGAAATTGGTTATACGAGCATAATCATGCACTACTTCATCAGAAGATATCGAACTGTATTTAAGCTCAAGCGGATAGTGATTGCCATTTTGAGTAGAGTAAATATACCACATTAGTCGAAACCAATTGTTAGCAGCGCACCCACTAGAGCTGCAGAAATTGTTAGAGCGATGGTTCCATAAATTTTTAAGTTATGTTCGAGTTTTTCTATCCGATCATTATACATAGTTATAGATTTACTGGGGCCATGTATTGCAGTTATCATATCTAATGGTATTCCGGTATAAC
>JBAYYO010000374.1:0-2750 GCA_041672985.1 Syntrophomonas sp.
GGCTAAGGTATTTGGAGAAGCTACTGGAGTAAGCGGCATTATCCTGACCAAGCTGGATGGTACGGCCAAGGGCGGGATAGTTATAGCTGTGGCTAAGGAACTGGATATACCCGTAAAAATGATAGGGATTGGAGAGAGCTTGGAAGACTTGCGAGATTTCTCGCCCCAAATATTTGCCCAAGCATTGTTTGATAAATAATCATTGAAAGGTAGGTAGCATAATGTCCAGAGTAGGAATAATTGGTGGAACCGGCGTATATAATCCCGAATTGTTAGATGAAGTGCAAGAGATTGTTGAGGTGACGCCATATGGTGACGTCACAGCAATTAGCGGCAGATATAAAGATGAGGAAGTTGTATTTATTGCCCGGCATGGCGCTGGACACAGCATTCCTCCCCATTTAATTAACTACCGCGCTAATATTATGGCCCTAAAGCAGCTGGGCATAGACACCATCATCGCTACTGCGGCCGTAGGATCGCTGCACTTCGATCGCAAGCCGGGTGAATATGTTTTAGCCGATCAATTTTTAGACTTTACCAAAACGCGTAAAAACAGCTATTTTGAGGGTGGTGTTCAAGGGGTTGTCCACTGTGACATGACAGTACCTTATTGCCCGGAGGTAAGGGCAGCCATCAAAAAGGCCGGTGATGACAAAGGGTTAACGGTTCATAATGGAGGCACTTATGTATGTACGGAGGGACCGCGTTTCGAAACAGCTGCCGAAATCGAGATGTTTAAACTACTGGGCGGTCAGGTTATAGGTATGACCAGTGTTCCTGAAGTGTGTATGGCCCGTGAGTTAGGGATTTGTTATGCTAATATATCCATAATTACTAACCATGCGGCCGGTATTTCACCGCATATACTAAACCACGCCGAAGTAGTGGAAGTCATGAAAAACAGTATTCATGATGTACGCTATCTAATTATGGAAAGCATCAAGTATTTAAGCGATGCCAGAAAATGCGACTGCAATCAAATACTGAAAGAAGTCAGGATGAATGAGGCATGATCAGAACCATATACTTTGAAGCCGGAGCTGTTTGTATCCTTAATCAGAATCAGCTTCCAGCCCGGGTTGAGTATGAAAGAATTTTCAGCCACCAGGAGCTTGCTCAGGCTATAAAACAGCTTAAAGTCAGGGGGGCACCCCTGATAGGAGTTGCTGCGGCTTATGGTCTGGCACTGGCAGTGATAAATTACGATGGTGCCCGGGATAACTTAGAGATCTATTACCGCGAGGCGGAACGATTATTTGCCTCAACACGACCAACGGCGGTTAATCTATTCTGGGCTATAAATAGAATGAATTCGGTTTTCAAGTCTTACCAGCACGAGGATATTGAGAGTCTCAGGGAAAGATTATTGCATGAAGCGCAGTCCATATGTGATGAGGATGTAGCTGCCAATAAATTGATAGGCGAACGGGGACAGGCATTATTGCCGCCGGATGGGAGGATAATGACCATCTGTAATGCGGGTGCCTTGGCCACCTGCGGTTATGGAACGGCATTAGGCGTTATTCGTTCTGCCCATAAGCGCAATAAAATTAAACAGGTGTGGGTTTGCGAAACGCGTCCCGTCTTGCAGGGCGCACGACTTACGGTTTGGGAACTTATGCAGGATAAAATACCGATTACCTTGATAACGGATAGTATGGCAGCCTACCTTATGAATCGGCATAAAGTTGATGCGGTGGTAGCGGGTGCGGACCGGATTGCTGCCAATGGGGATACGGCTAACAAGATTGGCACCTTTTCCCTGGCCGTCCTGGCCAATTATCATAAATTGCCCTTTTATATTGCTGCTCCCCTGTCAACAATTGATATGAATATAACCTCAGGACAAGAAATACCCATCGAAGAACGCAATCGGGAAGAAGTGCGCCAGATAAGGGGAGAATATATTACCGTCCCGGAGGTAGAGGTTTATAACCCTGCTTTTGATGTAACCCCGGCTGATTTGATAAGTGGGATTATTACTGAAGCAGGCGTAATAACCCCTCCTTATGGAGAGGGACTGTTACGAGTTAGGGGGATATGATTGACCATGAAATATTTGAACGAACGTCAGCAAGTACTGAACGCTGCTCGTGAAATATCCACATCCCGGATGGTGGTTGGAACCTGGGGAAATGTAAGTGTTAAAATCGAGGACGAGCCTCTGATGCTGATTACACCCAGCGGGATGCGTTATGATACCATGACTATAGAGGATATTGTCCTGGTTGATAAATTGGGTAACATTGTGGAGGGTAAATGGAAGCCCTCAGTTGAATCGCCTACCCATGCGGAAATATATTGGCAGCGACCTGATGTCAAAGCCATAGTACACGTACATAGTCCTTATGCTACGGCATTTGCGGTTGCTCGTCTTAGCATTCCAGTTATAATGGAGGAAACTGCTCAAGTTATAGGCCATGAAATATTTACTGCTCCTTATGCGATTTGCGGCTCCAGCGAACTAGCTGCCCATGCAGTCAATACACTTGGTGCGGGGAAAGCCGTACTGCTTGCCAATCATGGTCTGGTGGGAGTAGGGGAAAATATCAGCGCTGCTTTAAGGGTATGTTATATTGCCGAGGAAACAGCCCGCGTAGCTTTACTGGCACAGAGTCTGGGTCAGGTTTACCCTCTTTCACCTGATGAGATTATAGCCCTGCAGCGCGGCTTTAGTACTTATGGACAGCAAAAGACTGAAATAGATGAGAGGTAGATGAATACTTGAGACCTCAATAGGGGGCATG
>JBAYYO010000375.1:0-2735 GCA_041672985.1 Syntrophomonas sp.
GGGGTACCTGTTATACCGTTATTATCCTGAGTATCCTGCTAATTGCCTGGTATATTGCGGCCAATCAAATTAAGAATACCTTGCTCTTGCCCTATTTCCAGGATACAGCCAAAGAATTCATTACCGCCTGGGTGGACCCCGAAATTATGTCCAATTTGGCTATAACTTTGAGAAGGGTATTCACAGGGTTTGTATATGCTTTTATTATTGGCATTCCTTTAGGGCTTTTAATGGGCTATTCCCAAACGTCCATGCAGGCGCTTTCCCCTCTAATAAATTCTGTGCGGCAGGTCCCAATTATGGCCTGGGTACCCCTGTCCATCATTTGGTTTGGCCTGGGAGACGGTCCCACCGTTTTCTTGATAGCCATGAGTGCAGTTTTTCCTCTGGCTATCAACACTATTACTGGAGTATACGGGATAGATCCTAACTACTATAATGCCGCCCGCAGTATGGGGGCTTCTTTGCCGCACATTATCCGGGACATTGTAGTACCGGGAGCCTTACCCAGTATTTTGACCGGCTGCCGCCTGGCTATGGGGGCTGGTTGGATGTCAGTTATTTGTGCCGAATTTATAGCCACCAGCGCTGGGTTCGGATTTTTGATGGTGGAAGCCCAGGTGCGGCTGGAAACTGCCCAGCTGTACGCCTTAATGATTATGTCCGGCCTGGTAGGCTATATAATCGATAGAGGCTTCCTAACCATAGAGAAAAAATTAACATCATGGAGATTTAAAGATGGCATTGCTTGAGGTTAAAGGTATTACCAAAATATTTGCACAAAAGAATAAGCCGGCCCACATAGTTTTGGAAAACATGTCCTTTGCAGTAGAAAGAGGGCAGTATGTTTCCCTCCTGGGACCTTCCGGTTGCGGCAAAACTACCCTCTTGACCATACTGGGCGGGTTTTTGACTCCGGAAACGGGTCAAATAATTTTGGCCGACCGGCAGGTGGAAAAACCCGGACCGGACCGCGGTTTTGTTTTTCAAAACTATGCCCTTTTTCCATGGATGACCGTGCAGGAAAATATCCTGTATTCGCTGCAGGTAAAAAAGTTCAGTAAACAGGAACAGAAGGATCGCCTAAGGGAATTGCTGGAAATATCGCATTTACATGGCAGCGAAGATAAATATCCGGTGCAGCTTTCCGGGGGCATGCAGCAGAGGGTAGCGGTAGTGAGGGCTTTAGCCAGCCGCCCGGAAATACTGCTGCTGGACGAACCTCTGGGAGCCATAGATTTTCAGATGCGGGAACTACTGCAGGAAGAACTGGCCGCTTTGGTGGAGGGAGCCAAGACTACGGTAGTTATGGTAACCCATGATGTGAATGAATCGGTTTATCTCAGCGACCGGGTCATCGTCATGTCCGCCAATAAAGGGCAGATAGTACAGGATGTCTATATTGATCTGGACCGTCCCCGCGACCGACAAAGTGCCGGCTTTAAAGCTTGTGTTTCTGACGTGACAGATTTGGTGCGGCAGGCCTTTCATGAAAAAGTGGTTGATTTTGAACTGCCGCCTGGTTTTTCGGAAAAAGACGTCGGCTATAATGACCACTCCGGGTTTACCGACGCCTATAACCGCATGCACAACAGATATACCAACGTTAATCAAGGCCGGGCGGCCAAATAATATAATTGAAGGAGAGAGGTTAATAAATGAGGGTAGCCTATATTTTTTCCACTAATAACGCGCAAAGGATTCTAGACAAAATGATTATTCCGCAGATGCTGGAAGATCGCCACGGGGTTGAGGTGGCCGGGATGATGTTTTTCTTCGACAACACCTTCCTGCTGACCAAAGGCAGCAGTACCGGGGATAGACTCCAGGAAATACACGAGAAGTATGGCACTGTTCTGATGGGGTGTGATATGTGCACCATTGAAAGAGGTATTGATGACAAACTGGTGGAAGGTGCCGGGATCGGATGTTTCCCGAATCTGTACGCCATTTTGGGCGGGGCCAATATAGATCAGGTCATCACGCTTTAAAGCCAATTAGGATGAGGACAGTGGGTTGGTATGATCCCGCTGCTCGTCTGATTGTCAGCCCGACTTATAAAGTTGGCCAGAAAGGAACGGAGCAGATCAGTGCTCGAGAATTTAACCTTATGAGAGTAAAGGATGCTAAGGATAGCGGTCAATGCACATTAAGACCATAGTTTGCCTCGAAAGAAAACACAGCTAAGAGCGTTGATAAATCGGGATTTATAGCATTTTAGAGATATGTTTCCTTACTCACCTGGATGCGAGTAGGGGAGCATATTTTAATTTTCGTTACATTTAATAGGCATTGTTGATTTTGGCCACGTTGAGACAGTCGTGTATATCGATAAACGATAAATAAATATTGCATAACAATAAACGTTTTGCTATACTGCAATCACTATAAGGGTGCATCCCACCCGATTAAGGAGGATGAAGTCTGTGTGGAATGGAGAGAAATCTATCGGTCTGAGCAAGTTGTGTATTCTATTTTTTATGTGTGTGCTGATTACCACGGTGGTCTCCGCCCCTTGGCTGACGCGCTGGTTTTTGGATTTTTCGCAGGCCGGGCTGAAGGGAATTGACTCCTTCTTTCTTGCCACCATCTACGTGGGATCTATTCCTGCGGCATATCTGCTCTATAGTCTGTTGCTGCTGCTCCGCCGTATCGAGGCAGGGCAATTGTTCATAGCCGAGAATGTAGAACGTCTGAGACGGATTTCCTGGAGTTGTTTTTTGGGAGCGGGGATT
>JBAYYO010000376.1:0-2729 GCA_041672985.1 Syntrophomonas sp.
CGGTTCTGTGAGGGTTGTGCGCGCAATCTCCTATGGAGCGAATACTGTGGCACTCTCAGAGGAAACGGAGAGCAACGGAGAAAACAAACCTGCTCCTAAGGGTAGAGAGGCGCACTTCTACTCGACCGTATATATAATGAAACTGTTGGATATTTTTGGCGTAATTACGTATATACTTCATTTAATAAGGGAGGTAGAGCAATGTTTCCTGTTATCATTTCAGCTATCGAAAATGATGATGATAGATCTTTTATAGCGCAGTTGTATGAGCAGTATTATCCCATCATGAAAAAGAAAGCCTATGAACTTACACGCGATTACAGCATTACTGACGATCTTGTCAATGATGCTATCATAAAGCTAATTAAGAAAATTCCCACTTTAAGATCCCTGGACTGTTACAAAAGGACCACATATATTGTTTATACCATTAGGAGTGTTGCCATTAACCATAATCGGCAACAGGCTGCAAAGTCTAAAAAAGTGTATTTGGGCATGTCCGATGATTTGATGGACTCCATTCCTGACACCATTACAATAGATGAAATTTGTGCTACCAAAGAGGATTACAGAGAATTGGGAGAAGCAATTGAACAATTGTCGGAAAGAGACAGAAGTTTGCTGTACAATAAATACAATCTTGAGCTAAGCGATACGGAAATAGCAAAAATTATGGACATCCCAATAAACAATGTCCGAGTATATTTAATGAGGGCTCGGCAGAGAGCGTTAAAGATCCTGACAAGGAGGGATACCGTAAATGAAAACCAATGATAAGCCAACGGATGAGAATAAATTAAGGGAAGAATATGAAGAAGCGTTAATAAAGCTGGCGATGTCAAGCTTTGCCGAGCGCGAAGGCCAACGGCTTATGCAAGAGAACGAAGCACTGAAAAACGATCCTTTTTATCAGCCGAGTGCCGAAGCAGACCGCAAGTTCAAAAGGACGATGAATCGTTATTATAAACAAAAAACCAAGAATTTCATGCAAACTTCCTATCAACATTTCAATAAAGTTGCTATAGTTTTTCTTATTAGTATTATTTTGCTTGCTACTTCAACCTTGGCCGTTGAGGCGGTACGGATAAAAGTATTAAATTTTTTCGTCAATGTCCAGCAGGAATATACGGAAATACGCCTTAAAGAAAAGAGCGGAGAACCAAGCTTGGAGGAAAAAGATATTATAAGTAAAAATGTTCCTTCTAATTGGAAAAACGCTTATGCCCCCTTAGCCATCCCTGTCGGTTATTCTATCAACAACTCGGTAAATAATGATAACTTTAAAACCATTGAATATGCAAATGACCGCAATGAAATGATTATCTATCAACAATTTGACGAGCAGGTTGTATCAAATATAGACACAGAAAAAGCGGATAGCATAGAGAAAATCACTGTTCAGGGGCATAAAGGCTTACTGGTTAATAAAGACGGTAAGCGAACCATTACCTGGAGTAATGATGCAAAGGTGTTTTTAATAATAACCAAAGCTAGTAATTTACAAGACGAGGACATGATAAAAATGGCTGAAAGTGTAACATTGATAAAATAATTTTAATGAGGGTGTTACAAAAGAACCTCCTGCGTGTTTATATATTTAAGAATATATTTAGGAGGTTTTTTTGATTCCGGATACAGTTATCGCGTGTTAACTACAGCACAAGTCATAAATGGCTCTACTGTTATAGAAACAGCAAGCGTCTCCTCTCCGATTGAACAATATTAAATTATTTTTATGCACCAAGAGTTGGTACTTAGAAAATTGGGAAGATTGCGCATTACTTTTATTGATAAGGAATTATGTAATATTGTTACTTGTTGTGAGGCTTGGGCTCCGTGCAAGCGACATCAAAGCGTTAAATCTCGGCAACCAGCGGGAAGCATCAAATAAATTGGATCAGGTTTTAATGATAGATTAATTGCCTATTGTTGTAGGATTGTTGTATTTAAATAAAACTTAATAATCCAGAAAAAACAAAAGAGGGCTTCAAACCCTCTATTTTTCTGATGGTGCCAGAGGTGGGACTCGAACCCACACGCCTCGCGGCACACGATTTTGAGTCGCGCTCGTCTGCCAATTCCGACACTCTGGCTCAGGATATTGCAGTCACGATAGGTGACGCAAGCATTATTATAATGGGACGGGGCACGCTTGTCAAGGCTAGGATATACCGATTGCAGTCAGGTTATTCAACAGCAGGGTAGGGGGCTATAATTTCATTAATAGGCTGAAAAACGATATAATAAGAGTGGGCAGGGAATTTGTCCCTGCCTGCTTAATTTTTTTGATAATTATATATTAGGGGTGATTTAACTGATGCCCGATAAAAAAATCATGTTATTAGATGGAAACAGCCTGCTGTACCGGGCTTTTTATGCCCTGCCTCTCCTGCAGACCAAAGACGGGATCTACACCAATGGCGTATATGGTTTCCTTACCATGATGAATCGTGCCATACGAGAACTGCAGCCGACCCACATCCTGGTAGCATTTGACCGTGATCGGACGACTTTTCGCAATGAGACGTACAGTGAATACAAAGCCAATCGTTCAGCTGCTCCCGATGAACTGGGGGGGCAGTTTGCGATTATCCGAGAGGTGCTGGAGGCTTTAAACATCGATTACATGGAGTTGCAGGGTTACGAAGCTGATGATATCATCGGAACTCTGAGCCTGAAGGCGGAAGAGGAAGGAATGGAATGCATCATAGTGACCGGTGACAATGACA
>JBAYYO010000377.1:0-2713 GCA_041672985.1 Syntrophomonas sp.
ATGAAAATCCTCATACAGATGTGCGGTGACCCAACTGTAGACTGGTTTAGAATACATAACGAAGATATCATAGTCAGAGGCGGGGTATATTATTGGAAAAAGCAGGCAGAAGATTCCAAGGTTAGACTGAGTTCCAAGCCAGGTGGTTCAGCCATGGTCTTGCAGCTCTTAGATGAAATGATCCCACATGAGACAGCTGCGGTTGAAGGGGCGACACTCGACGAGGAACTGCTCAACCGCCCCAAGGACAACCGGATAACAACCACCTGGACGGTATGGAGGGAATTTCCCAATCCGGGTTTGGACTATCATTCATTCCGCCTGGAAAAATGGCACGAATTTGAGCCGGGTTGCTGGGATTATCCTTCAGCCCGCCTGAAAGGAAACCCTGATTTGCTGGTAATTCAGGATAGCGGCCTCGGGTTTCGTGATTGTAGAGAAGGCTGGCCGGAGTGTTTAACAGATGATTCCGAAGAAAAACTTCCTCGCGATATTATACTCAAACTGGGGCAGTACAATGAAAGTAAGGAGAATCCCCTGCTGGACAGAATAATAGAATTAGGTTTAGCAGATAGGACTAGCATTGTTACTACCTTAAGCGACCTGCGTTCCTGTGCGGTCAGGATAGGCATATCCTTATCGTGGGAAAGAATGCTGGAGGAGGTAGTTGCGGCTGTTTTCAATGCGAATTGTCCTTTTGTCGACTCGAGCGGAAAAGGCCTTAAGTATAAACAGGTCATAGTAACCCTGGGGGCCAGTGGAGTCATCCTCGTTGAGAATAAGACCAGCACCATAATTTTCGATCGCAGCGGTCAGGAAGGTGATTTTGCCAGTCGCTTCCCTGGGCAGATGATGGGGTACCATACCTGCCTTTTGGGAGCTCTCGCCGCGGCCTGGGCCGAAAGTCGGGAAGAAGTGGATTGGGTTGAATCCAGCTCAATAGGCACCAAATTAGCCCGAACGCTGCACATAAAGGGTTATCAGGTAGTAAAAAAGGATTACTCCCAATACCTCGAATTTCCTAGTGAAATGATAGCCGATGCCTACCGCCAAATAAAATCAGCAACCAAGGAAACCATGAATAACCCCTATGATCAAATAACTGACCTGGGCATATTTACATCTGCAAACGATACATTAATTAATGGAGTAGGCCGGGAGCATTGGACCATTCTGGAAGAGAATTTATTGAGAAACAAGAAATATCAAGATTCTTTGCATGATCCCCAGAGTGCGGTAAAGGAATGTGCCCGGAATATCGTGATTAAAGGACCTCTGGTATCCTTACGCGATGTACCGATAGAAATATTTGGCGCCTGGTCAAGTGCGGATCGCCAGGAAATAGAAGGAGTTCGCAGCGTAAATAATGCCATGAAAGATTATCTGCAGCTAAAAAACCCCGAAAAACCTCTGTGCGTGGCTGTATTTGGCCCGCCTGGGGCGGGGAAGTCATTTGTGGTCAAGGAGATAGCCAGGGGCCTCGGAATAAGAGCAGAGGCTCAATTAACTTTTAACCTTTCTCAATTTGAATCGCCTGATGAGCTGCAGACTGCATTTAGCGAAATTCGAGACCTTAATCTAAAAGGCATTATGCCGCTGGTGTTTTGGGATGAATTTGATACTCCGTGTGAAGGTCATTCTTTAGGATGGCTGCGCTATTTTTTGGCGCCTATGCAAGATGGAGAATTTGCTGACCACGGTGTATCCCGTCCTTTAGGCGGTGGTATTCATGTTTTTGCGGGAGCGACCAGACATTCTTTGGAAGAATTTCAAACGGGCGACAATGCCGAGGATCGGGCGGCCAAGAAGCCTGACTTTATAAGTCGGTTGCGCGCCTATATAAATATCCGGGGAATAAACGGCCATCCCAATACCGTTGAAGATAGGCTGTACATGATTCGTCGGGCGTTTATTCTCAGACAGTACTTGGAGATCAACGCACCGCAGATTTGGACCAGTGGTGAATTTGCTATCGAGGCTGGAGTTCTGGACGCATTTTTGCGGGTGACCAAGTATACGCATGGCGCTCGCTCCATGGAGAACTTAATCAAAATGAGCAATTTAGCGGATAAAAGGAAATTCGAATTATCAAGTCTGCCTCCGGATAATATTCTGGAGATGCACGTAAATGTAAAAGAGTTCAATGCCCTGACCTGCATGGGGCATCGTGATATGCTCAGAATCGGCATTGCTGGTCATAATAACCTGGCGCCCAATCAGATTGAACGGTTAGAGGAAGCCGTCGATGAAGTAATCAATTTTATTGAAAAACAGTTCTCTCAGTATTATCTTACCGTCTTCTCACCCCTGGCAGCAGGGGCAGATCGTCTGGTAGCCCGTCAGCTGTTAAAACGAGATGCGACCCGGTTGATTGCGGTATTGCCAGTTGCTCAGGATGAATATATAAATGAATTTGGCCCCACTGATGATTACAGGGTGGACCACCACGGGGCTGAACTACGGCAAGAATTAAAATACTGGTTGTCGCACAAGGCCATAGAAATAATAGAAATGCCTCCTTCTCCGACGAGAAAGTCAGCCTATCTTAAAGCCGGATATTTTATCGCTGAAAATAGTGACATATTAATATTGCTCTGGGATGGCAATGATGAACAGAATAGCTCGCTAACAGCCCAAATCGTAGCTCGGGCTGAAAAACTTAATAAACCCATCTGTCATATCTGGGCTAGTAATTATAATGGTAATTTAAGGG
>JBAYYO010000378.1:0-2705 GCA_041672985.1 Syntrophomonas sp.
GGGAAATCTAATTGTTGCCGGTATATCTATACCGCACCTCCTAATGGAGGACCCGCGGTATAAGTTGAACCTGATTGACGAAGCGATGGTTAGAAAATTTATTAAACCCCGGGCGGCAGAATCTCACAAAGGCACATACGGGCATGTGCTGGTAGCCGGCGGATCAGCAGGTATGACGGGTGCGGTTATTTTGACCTCCTGCGCGGCTCTGCGCAGCGGAGCGGGGTTGGTTACTGCCGCTCTGCCTGAATCTCTAGTCCCGATACTTGATGCTTCGGTGATGGAAGTAATGAGCCGCCCCCTGCCAGAAACTAGTGCGGCCTGCATTTCCCTGGAAGCTCTCCCCGCTCTGGAGAATCTGCTGGGCACAATTTCCGTTTGTGCTATTGGCCCTGGTATGTCTAGATACCGGGAGGCCAATGCTATCCTCAGGTTTGTCCTGGAGAACTCCGGGGTGCCAATTCTAATTGATGCTGATGGTATTAATGCGCTGGAGGGCGATGCGGCCATATTAAAAGATCGTCAGATCCCCATCGTTATTACTCCTCATCCTCGCGAGCTATCTCGCCTGACTGGCCTGACTGTAGAGGATATTCAGCACAATCGTTTGGAGATAGCCTGCCAATATGCAACATCATGGGGCGTTACAGTGGTTTTGAAGGGTCATAATACCGTGATAGCCTGTCCCTCGGGCGAAGTATTCATAAATAGCAGCGGAAATCCGGGCATGGCAACAGCCGGCAGTGGAGACGTCTTAAGCGGAATCATCGTGGGGCTCATTGCTCAGGGGCTCACGCCCAAAAACGCCGCGATAGCAGGTGTTTACCTTCACGGCTGCTCTGGTGACAAAGCAGCCGCGATTAAAGGGCAGAGAGGCCTGATGGCGGGCGATTTGATCAATTATTTACCGTATATATTGCGTGAATTGGAGATATCTTAATAGAAGATTAGGAAGTAGGTGGGCTAATGCTGGTGAAAGATATTATGACCAAGGATGTACTTACGGTACGGCCGAGTGAAAAGGTGGAGAAGGTGGCTCGGATTCTGGTTGAAAATAAAATCAGCGGGATTCCGGTGGTTGATGAACAGAATCATGTAGTAGGCATAATCACGGAAAAAGACTTAATGATAAAAGCGAGTGAGTTGAGAGTTCCCTTTTATCTCACATTATTTGACAGTATTATTTTCTTAGAGAATCCCATACGATTTAACAACGATCTCAAGAAGTATACGGCTACATACGTGCAAGAGGCAATGACTGAGAAAGTAATTATCGTACCAGAAGATACCCCGGTAAGTGAAGTGGTTGCCATTATGCAGAAACGCAGGATTAATCGAGTACCGGTTATAAGAAATGATAAACTGGTTGGTATTGTTACCCGTAACGATATTCTAAAAGCAATGGTTGAAAGAGATGGATAATTACGTAATGAGCTGGGCAGAAATAGATTTGAGGGCTATCAGGAGCAACATCGCAGCCATAAAAAAATTGATTGCACCTGAAGTCCGCTGGATGGCAATTGTTAAGGCTAATGCCTACGGGCATGGTGTACTGGAAGCAGCTCGGGTTTGTCTGGAGGAAGGGGCCAGTTATCTGGGGGTGGCCTGCCCCAAGGAGGCCATGACTTTGCGCCAGAACGACATCAATGCTCAGGTGCTGGTTCTGGGCTATATGCCGTCAAATTGTGCCGAACTGATGATTGAGAATCGTATTGATGTGACTGTATTCGACCTGGATACCGCCCTGGCTTTATCGAAAGCCGCTATTGCAGTTGGTAAGGAAGCCCGGGTCCATCTGAAGATAGATACGGGAATGGGCCGGCTAGGTTTCAAACCAGAGGCGGCCTCGCTGGAAATAATCAGGGAGATTGCTCACCTGCCGGGAATTAGGGTGGAGGGCCTATTTAGTCATCTGGCCACTGCTGACCACGCTGACAAGAGTTATGCTAGGCAGCAGGCAGCCCTATTTAAGAACTTTGGGGACAATTTGGAGGCAGCGGGGATATCGATCCCACTGAAACATCTGGCCAACAGCGCGGCCATAATGGAAATGCCGGAAGCCCATTTTGATATGGTGAGAGCTGGCATAATAACTTACGGCTTGTACCCTTCTGATGAGGTCGATAGGTCTATATTGGAACTTAAGCCTGCCATGACTCTTAAAAGCAAGGTCAGCTTTGTTAAAACATTGCCGGCAGGTCACTCGGTGAGCTATGGCCGGACTTATATCAGCCAGCAGGAAACCAGAGTGGCCACTGTACCGATAGGCTATGCGGATGGTTACAATCGCCGTCTTTCCAATCATGGCTGGGCAGTTATAAAGGGACAAAAGGTGCCTTTGATTGGTGTGGTCTGCATGGATCAATGCATGTTTGATGTAAGCGGGCTGGAGGATGTAAAGGCCGGGGATGAGGTAATTTTATTCGGTAAACCGGAGGACGGTGTAACAGCTGACGATCTGGCTGACATTATTGGGACTATTAATTATGAAATTGTTTGCTCTCCGAGCAGCAGGATAGCCAGAACTTACATAGATTGAATTGTCATAAGTAATTATTGGATTTGCGAGCCGGATGTCTTGTCTATATAATAGATATATAATTGTGTATATTTATTATGGGGGTGCTCGCATTGCCTGCCTCGAAACGAATTATTGTTACTATTTCTGAAATCCTCCTCTCTGAAGTAGATCATTTTACCGTTTT
>JBAYYO010000379.1:0-2698 GCA_041672985.1 Syntrophomonas sp.
CTCAACGCTCTCAGTTTCTGGTTTACTTTTGACCATAATTTTTCGGTTTACTAATTCACGTACCACTTCAGGTAAATTAAAGTTCTGCCCCAACATAATTATTCCCAATAATACAAATACCCCTCCGGCAAATTTGTTGATTAGGTCAGGTCCTATATAGTTAGCCAGAGTAAGCCCTATAGTAACCTCAACCAGCACGCACAATATCAGGGCCAAAGAACTGGCTAGAAATATGGTCCATTTCTTATGAGGATTATTGCTGGTAAATAATAATACCGCTAACTGGGTTTTATCACCCAGTTCACATAAAATTATGATGATGTACGTAGACAACCAGGTTAACAGTTTAATGTTCATAATTCACCTCTAAGGAATTTTGAAATTGCCAATAATTCCGAATAGCAGTAGGATCCCCAGCGTCAAAAACAGAAATGCGGATACGAGATTAATCGTCCGGGGCTTGAAATATCGTGCTATGATGTGGGAGCCAATAATTACCTCTAAGAAGGAAGCACATACCAGTGCAGCAGCCGATCCCAAGGCTACCCATACCACATACATGGGCTTCGCTCCAGCCAACAGTAAAGTAGTTATTTGAGTTTTATCCCCCATTTCAGATAGAAATACAACCCCCAGGGTTGATAAAAACAAGCGCCAATCCAGCCATGCCATCACCTTTTTGTACAATCGCTTGCACTCCTTTAGATTTAATTCCACTAAGCCATACGCCCGAATCGTTTGTTAAGGTTGCTATTTTTTCCCTGGCATGCGTCATCATAGCAGCTACAAATTAGTAAATATTCCATATGTTAACGATCTCTTCAATACATCATTCTCGGGCTATTTCTCAATACTAGAGTCAGCAAACTAATTTAAATGTGTCTTATTAAAAATCGAAGGAGTGTTTATCTTGCTTAGTAAGGATGGAGTCATTGCCCGTTATATTTTTGCCTTTTGTTTTTTCTTCCTGTCCGGCACGGAATTGGTTACCGGATACCCGGCCTCGGTTTGTGGAGTGTTGGGAACTGTTGAACTTGCTACCGCATTACTCTGCTATTCCCCTCTTCACGAATCAATCAATTATTTAAGCGAGAAATACAATAATTTGGTACAAAACCAGGCAAAACTAAAAAAGAGCGCCGAATAATTTCGGTTATTTGGTGAGAATCTATTACTGCAGATGTTTTTTACATTACTTAATAAGGAGGTAAACAAATATGTTACAGGCTGTCATACGGTTTATAGTTTCTGCCGTGGTACTCTTAATTGTCGGTTATCTCGTTCCAGGTATCCAGGTGGCAGGAATCTGGGGTGCCTTGGCTGCCGCCCTGGTTATTGCTCTAATGGGATACTTGATCGAAAAAGTGTTGGGTGACAAAGTATCGCCGCGCAGTCGCGGTTTGGTAGGGTTCGGCATCGCGGCTGTGGTAATTTACCTGGCCCAGTTTGCTATCCCAACCTTACTTAACGTTACTATCCTCGGAGCTCTGCTGGCAGCGTTTGCTATTGGCTTGATAGACGCGTTTGTACCCACCGAACTTCGTTAAGAATGCACGGTTTTCAGCTAGGCAAATTGCCATGTTGCTGACGAAGGCGGGGTGAACAGGGGAACAATTCCACCTATTCACCCCACCCCATTCCCCGCCCCCGTCCCCTCATCCGACCGGTTAAACAAGGCCGAGTTAACCCCCTTCTTCCCCTATTCAGCAGTTAATAAGTTTCGTCTTCTAGCCATAATATGAATTTACTGCTCATTAGGTTACTGTGCATTGAATCAAATAATGTTCGATTTTGTTCATATAAAATCCAACCCGGTAACTAATTGTCTCCTTATCTCATAAGATATATAGATATTGATGAAAGGAGGCTAATAAGTGATTAATAATTTCGGAAGTCGTATTCTAAAGTCCGGAAGCAGCGGGGACGATGTAAAAGTATTACAGAGCTTGCTCAATTACCTGCCCGCTTCAATTACGGGTCCGGATTTAGTCGTTGATGGTGATTTCGGCCCTAAGACTCAAGCTGCGGTTAAGAAGTTGCAGACCTATTTCGGATTGAGTTCTGATGGTGTCGTGGGTAAGAATACCTTTTTATATCTGGGACAGCCAACCGGCTCATTCGCATCCGGTCCAGTGTTTGGATCAAGAGTGCTGCGGAAGGGGATTTCAGGCAAAGATGTATGGATACTGCAAAACCGCCTGGCCAGCACCGCCAAGAAATACGCCATTGCTCTGGGCGGGCCGGCCGATTCGATTTTTGGTTCCAAAACCGAGGCAGCGGTTAAACTATTTCAACAGGATAAAGGCCTTACCGTAGACGGAATCGTTGGTGATAAAACTCTTTACCAGCTGTATCTTAATACCTTTATGGGAGGACGGTTGCTGCAAAGAACACGTTCCGACCGCAACCAGGGGTTAGATGTCTTCGCACTGCAAAGCAAACTAAAGGATTTAGGATATTCTCCTGGTGCCCTGGATGGACAATTTGGTCCGTTAACTGAGGCAGCCGTCAAGAAATTCCAGACCGCCGCCGGTATCACAGCTGATGGGGTGGCTGGCCCGGTAACTTATTACAATCTTGGTTTAAAAGGCGCCTAATCAATCAAGAATTTATATTACTTCCTTCAACCTGTCGACCTCGTCAGTCGACAGGTTGTTTTTGTGTTCACGGGAAGTAAGGGAAAGCAAGAGGATGTTCG
>JBAYYO010000380.1:0-2695 GCA_041672985.1 Syntrophomonas sp.
GGATCCTGTTGCCCGGCTCGATGTTTCGATTTTGCAGAATAATGTTTTGGGGCCTCTTTTGGGAATTAAAGACCCCCGCACTGATAAGCGGATTGACTTTGTGGGGGGTATTCGAGGCCTGGGGGAATTGGAGAAGCGGGTCGATGAGGGGATGCAGGTAGCTTTTTCTATGTATCCCACCGCTATCCAGGACCTAATGGATATTGCTGATGCCGGGATGATCATGCCTCCTAAATCCACCTGGTTTGAACCCAAGCTAAGAAGTGGGTTATTCATTCATAAATTGTCTTAATTGCTGAAAAAATGATTGCCGTGATATCACTGGGGTTATTAACTTGAGGGTTTTGCATAATGAAAAAATCCAACCTGTCATTCTGAGCGTTAGCGAAGAATCTTTAAGATCCTTCGGCGTTGCCTCAGGATGACAATTCTAAAATGCCGGTTATTTTTTAAGAAAAAATGAATTATGCAAAACCCTCAGTTAAGAGTGGGGTTTTATGGATAATGATGTATAGGTCCGATTATGCAGTGAGGACAGTGGATTCATAACAGGGGGAAATATAACCATAGATGGGGGAATGAGCGGGCTTATGATTTATCACAATGATTCTGGCTGGAAATATAAAACGGATAGCTATGAGATATAAAGACATTGAGAAAGCAAAATTCCTCTCCCGACCCAATAGGTTTATTGCCCATATAGAAATTGATGGTAAGCAGGAAATCTGCCATGTAAAAAACACAGGCCGATGCAAAGAACTGCTAATCCCTGATGCCACAGTTTTTGTTCAGGAGATTAACGGCGATAACCGCAAGACAAAGTATGACTTAATTGGGGTTTATAAAGGGGAAAGGCTTATTAATATTGACAGTCTGGTACCTAATAAAGTTTTCCATGAATGGGTGATGGGAAATAATTTCTTTAAAAACATTAAATTGATAAGACCTGAATGCAAATACAAAAGCTCTCGTCTTGATTTTTACATCGAAACTGATTTGAGAAAAATATTTGTGGAAGTTAAGGGCGTTACTTTAGAAATAAATGGGGTGGCGCTATTCCCTGATGCACCAACTGAACGTGGGATAAAACACATAAACGACCTTTGCTATGCCATAGATGAGGGGTTTGAGGCTTACCTGGTTTTTATAATCCAAATGAAAGATGTCCTATATTTTGCACCTAACAATGAAACTCATCAGGCATTTGGTGAGGCTTTAATAAACGCAGAAAAGCATGGGGTGAAAATTATCGCACTTGATTGTGAGGTTGCAGCTGATTATATAGCGGCAAGGGATTTTGTGGAAGTTAGGTTATAAATGAACCGGCCCTTATGGGGGATGGGATTGCAAGTGTTGTTCCCACACGTTGGTTGATCTCCAGTCTAAGCCTAGTAAAAGGACTTGAATGACTGGATGGCAGCAACAGTGTACCTATTGGAAAGGCCAGCTTCAATAAGAGGTAGTTTCTCGCTGGCAGCAGGTTCAAAGTTGTTGCTTAACTGTTTAGCCTTGCTTTATAATTGTGTGTAGTGTTTTTACTGAAGTACGGCTTTGTTATTTCATAAACACAATATCTTTGTTGTATTGGTAGAACGGGAGGAAGGATAAAATGCCTATCACGGAAATACTAGCGCGGAATGCTGAGAAGTATGGACAGGAAATATGCCTGACCGAGATAAATTTGGATCTGCAGGAAAGTCATCATGTCACCTGGCTTGAGTATGAACTGATTGAAAACAACCCGGCCGGTGAATACCGACGGGCAATGACTTGGCGTGTTTTTGACGAGAAAGCCAATCGACTGGCCAATCTGTTGCTGAAGAGAGGGATAAAAAAAGGGGATAAGGTAGCGATTCTTTTAATGAATTGCCTGGAGTGGCTGCCGATTTATTTTGGAATATTAAAAACTGGAGCTATCGCCGTACCGTTAAACTTTCGTTATACGGCTGAGGAAATAAAATATTGTTTGGAGTTATCGGAAACCAATGCTTTGATTTTTGGGCCTGAATTTATTGGCCGGGTGGAAACAATTTATAATCAGATACCGAAAGTGAAGACACTATTTTTTGCCGGGGAAAATCGCCCTTCTTTTGCGGAAAACTATGACCGTCTTACTGCCAATTGTTCTTCTGAAGCCCCGCCGATTAAACTGACGGACCAAGATGACGCGGTAATATATTTCTCCTCTGGGACGACGGGATTTCCAAAAGCAATTTTACATACCCACCAGAGCCTGATGTCAGCATGTTATACGGAAAATAATCACCACGGGCAAACGCGTGAAGATAATTTTTTATGTATTCCGCCACTTTATCATACCGGCGCCAAGATGCACTGGTTTGGTAGTTTGCTGTCGGGCAGTAAAGCTGTATTGCTTCGCGGAGTAAAGCCTGAATGGATAATTAAAACGGTTTCTGAGGAAAAAATTACTATTGTGTGGCTTTTGGTTCCCTGGGCACAGGATATTCTGGATGCAATTGAAAGAGGGGATGTTAAGCTGGAAGATTATGATCTTTCCCAGTGGAGGCTGATGCATATCGGTGCGCAGCCAGTTCCACCCAGCTTAATCAAACGCTGGAAGAAGTATTTTCCCGACCATCTTTATGATACGAACTACGGCCTGAGCGAATCCATCGGTCCCGGATGCGTCCATTTAGGTACTGAGAATATTCATAAAGTCGGCGCTATCGGCATA
>JBAYYO010000381.1:0-2690 GCA_041672985.1 Syntrophomonas sp.
CAGTTGGTAGGGCCTAATGGGGAAATCATTTTGTTCATTATATTTCACGTAGGAATCGATCTCTGCAGCCAGTTCCTTTTCTAAATCCAGGGCGTGTTTCTCCCATTGGGCATTGATCTTCGACTGGATGCGATTATCAGTTAAGCCGCTTATAACCGGTATATGAAGGTCAACGCTCATGGTAGGTGACTCAGTTTTAACGTTATTATTACTAATAATAATGGAAGCCTCATTAACCTCCCTTAAGTTGATGCATCCCATAAGTATCGTGGCTAGTTCAGCTCGGGTTATATTCGACTCGGGTCGGAAATAATTGTGGTTGCCTTTCATAATCCCGGTATTACTTACAAAAGTAACCGCATTGGTATCTTCCTGAGATAGGGAAGTGGTATCCTCGTAATTCGGCATGATCATGATCATGGGCACCGAGATTCCTTTAGCGTTAAAGGAACGATAAACAGCCCGAGCTATTTCCATACGGCTAACCGAGCGGTCAGGAGAAAAATAGCCGGAGGCTGGGAAGATATTATTGATAGCACACATTACCAGACCATTAGCATACCAGGCCTCATTGTCAACATCCGAGTAGTAGTCGCTGGCCAAGGGCTGCTTAATAAACTGAAGTTGTCCATAATCCAGTTGAAAGGTTTGCTGCAACACGGTGGCAAGCTGGGCACGGCTGACGGGACCCTCGGGAGAAAAAACGCACAATCCCTGGTCAGTGGTACCAGTGCCATTCATCAAACCAAGGTTGGATACCGCTTCGATGGCCTGCTCGGCCCAGTGACCACGAGTATCAATGAAATCACCGGGTGACTGTTGGGCCGATGATATCCCCGGTGAAGCCAGTATAATCGCCGCAAGTAAAACCAATAAGACCTTTTTCATCATAACTTACCTCCGTTTGTTTACTTACCAATAACTACGCTAGAATGTGATATAGCTTGCAGTGATGGTACACTGACGGTATTCCGTTAAAGTTTTATAATATCTGCCCATTTTTCCCAGACAATCACTTACTTTAAGTCTAATCTGCCCATCTCCCAGGGTGTTCCATAATAAACAAATAAAGCTTGCTAATAGACGATTTCAAAATAGAGACCTCCTTGACATATTTAGCGAAGTCATCAGCAAATACTGCAACCGACAACGAGAACCGCAAAAACCGCGATCATTTTGAGCTCTATAAGCCCACAATTTACTGCTATTAATAATTCGACAGGCCGAACATATTCCCCTTTTATTATGGTGTGGCGCTTTCAATGGCCTTGGAGTTCACCTTGGCGTAATTGGCTACATAAGGTTACTTCATGTCGTAGCCTATCCAAGCAACCCTAAGTAGATATTCAGCATGTTACCCGCCTGGTAAAAACTGCTGTTTTTGATAAACCACCTGGATGGAGTCAATTTAATCCTACCAATGATGTTATTATTCTAGAATAATCTCCGATGAAATGGTTGCTGTTTCGTTTACATACTTGAGAAATTACCTAAAGAATCTTGACTCTCAGAGATTACACATGTAAACTATTATTGAAGTTACAAAGGTAACCTAAAGGAGGGCGGCATTTGAATAAATTAGCAGCCAAGATAACGGATTCGGAAGTTGAGGTCATGCGTGTGTTATGGGAAGCAGGTGATGAACTTCCTGTTTCGGATATTAGAAAAACACTGGAGCAGACGAGCAGTTGGGAAGGCTCTACTATTAAAACCTTGCTGCGCAGACTCTGTGAAAAGGGCGTAGTTCTGGCCACTAAAAAAGAGGTATTCTATTACACGCCTTTGGTCAGTGAGGCTGAGTATAACGAATATACTACCCAAAGCTTGATCGACCGATTGTACTCAGGCAGTGCCAAAAATTTGGTTGCATCTCTCCTGGGAAGCAAAAAGCTTAATGATGACGACATTGAAGAGCTGCGTACTCTCTTTAAGGTAGGTGATAGGGATGAATGAAACCTTCCGATTATTACTATCGCTTTCCGTATCGGGCAGCATTCTGGCGCTTTTGATTTTTGCAATCAAGCCTTTCATCAGGCACAAGCTTTCTAAATCTATTCAATATTATATATGGATTGTCGTTGTGCTCAGATTAATACTGCCGTTTTCCTTTGAAGAAAGCATTATGAATAATGTGTTTTATGGAGATCAAAAACCCCTCATCATAACAAGCTCTCAGGGCCAGGCAAATACATACCCATCCCCTGTTTTACCCAATGTTCAAGGAAATGTAAGCAATGGTACCTATAATAATGATGCTGATCACAGCCGATATTTTAGTGATCTGTTCAGTCAGTATGTTTTCTATATTTGGCTATTAGGGGTATTCATAGCACTCGCAGTTAACCTAAACGGATATACTCGCTTCTCAAAACACCTAAAACAATCCAACCGGCCAGCTGCTGATGAGGACAGCAGAGTACTGGCCACCTTATTGAAGGGACGAAAAAATGTGCGATTGGCGCGCAACCCTTTCGCTGTCACCCCTATGCTAATCGGAATCCTAAGACCCTTAATCATTATCCCCGACATTAGCTTTACTGAAAAACAGCTTAAAAATATTTTACTGCATGAGGTCGTTCATTTAAAACGTTTTGATGTCGGAATTAAATGGCTGACGATGATAGCTGTATCGCTGCATTGGTTTAATCCACTGGTGTATTTTATCAAAAGGGAAATCAATCATGCCTGTG
>JBAYYO010000382.1:0-2675 GCA_041672985.1 Syntrophomonas sp.
AGATCCTGCCCCCAACATATTGGAAGCCCATTATTTATTTAATACTCCCAGGCAGGATATAGGTCATATCTATAGAATTTAATCAGTAGAGTATCATAGTAATGGAGGAATTTGATATGATAATAGAACCACCCATTAATGTTAAACTAATACTCGATTTATTAGATTCAGAAGGTTATAAATCCTACCTATATGGTGCTTGTATCAGGGATTCTATATTGGGGATTAAACCAATAATCTGGGATATAACCACCAACGCCCTTCCCCCTGATATTATCATGCTGTTTGATGACCACAACGGCTTTGCGGCTATCCCGGCCGCAAGTGAATATGGCACTATATCGATTGTTTACCAGGGGGAAAGTTACCGGGTCAGCACCTTTAGGACCGGCGTAGAGCACAGATTCTCAGATGATATCATTGAAGAACTGAGTCATAACGATTTTACCATGAATTCCATCGCTTACAGTGAACGCTCCGGTTTGTTTGACCCTTTTAATGGTGTTGATGACATTAATAATAAGGTCATTAAATGCACCGGTGACCCGACAGTTTCACTTAATGAAGACCGGGTGAGAATTCTTAGAGCAATCAGATTTGAAGCCCAGCTTGGTTTTGTAATTGATGACTCCCTGCTTGATTATATTGTGTCTATTAGTGATGGATTAGACTACTATCATTCCGAAAAGGTATGCAACGAATTAACCCAGATCATGCTGACTGACAAGCCTTCGCTTGGTATCAGACGCCTTCATGAATTGGGCTTGCTCCAACACTTAATGCCTGAGATTATACCTGCTATTGGTTTTGATACCTACAGCTCTTTTCATAATAAGGATGTTTTTGAACATACTATGATGGTTTTAGATACAACCAGTCCCGATCTTAGCCTTCGATTAGCAGCCCTGCTCCATGATATCGACAAACCGAATTGCCTTACTATAGATGATTCCGGTGAAGGACACTGTTATGGTCATGCCAGTGGTGGAAGCCAGATTGCCAAAGATATTCTAAGCCGGCTTAATTTCGATCAAAAGACTATAGACGCGGTCTGTGTTCTGATTAAAGAACATATGAACAGTTATGACAATGCCACTGAACTAAGTATCAAGAGACTTATTCGCAGAGTCGGTCCTGATAACATATGCAACCTCTTTGAATTGCAGCTAGCGGATATTAAGGTTAACCCTTTGTCAGGCAAAAATATAAATAGGATAAATTCCATCCGCAACAGATGCTGGGAAGTATTGTCGAGGCGGGAGCCGCTCACTACCCATGACCTGGATATCACCGGTTATGACCTGATGGCCTTCTATAGCTCCGGCAAAGAAATTGGCGAGGCCCTGGAGTATTTGCTGGATAAAGTTATATTAAATCCCTCTCTTAATGAAAAAGATAAACTTCTGGCTCTATTAGATATCGACGGGCCCGAACCAATTCGTGATTGAGAAGGGAGTAGTCTGACTTTAACAAGAATTTTTTAACAGTATCGCCTGGAACACCCTGATCATTGTATTATTAGGTATTATCGCTTATTTTACACAGGAACTGGTAACCTATGCCATGTTGGGTTTCGTTTTAATTATGTTATCAAATAATAGCGATAAACTGGGAGATCTCCAGGAAACTAGACGACAAGTAATTATACTTTCAAAAATAAGGCCCCTGTCAAAACAGGGGCCTTTATCTAATTCTATTTTTCGATTGTTACTGTCCGAACAGCATCATTCCAACCAACTTTAAATCCCAATTGTTCGAAATCCCGTATCTTAATATAGGTGCGGCTATTGACTATGATGCCGTTCATATTGATACGCTGACCATTCTGCATTACGTAAGCCTGATGGGAAGCTTGATCCCAACCGACTTCTTCACCCAACGACTCTCCTGTCAGACGCAGGGGCAGGTAGGTGCGGCTATTTACCATCTGCACATTCATTTTCCCGCTGTCGCTGAACAATCCATTGCTTTGGGTATAAAAACCTGAATCAACGTTAACAGTTAGTTCCCGGGGAAGCCGTTGCTGCAACTCGGTTAGGGTTATCAGTCCTGTGGTTGGAGCTGCTACCTGCACCGTACCGCCTGCTATCATCGTGTCTTTTGTATTTAAAGTAAACTCAAGCCTATCGGCCGGATTATCAACTGTTACGTCAACATGTAGTTTGCTGGCCGTATTGTATGTCTTGGAGTCAGCTTTTTCAATGCTGGCGACTAGTTCTGAATCGTTAATAGTCTTGAGCAGCTCATCCTTGGACGTTGCGCTCATATTTTCAATTTCCTGCAAATACTTGCTGCGATCCTGATTGACTGCCAGTACCATTAAATCAAGACCCTGGAGTGCCTGGCCTTTGATCTCGTTAGTTAAACCCAGATCTGTTATCTCCGCTGGAGTAAGACTATTCAGAAATGTCTTGAGGGTTGTACTGAGCTTATCAATGTTATTTATCGTATATATTGCCGCCGGTTTGGCAACATCGATTAGCTGCGCTCCGCGTAATGTGAGGGTGTATTTGTTGTTGCTTTGGCTAACCAGATTACTGGTGTGATTATTATAGACATCATTAAAGAGCGCATCCAACAATCTCCTGTATATCAATTGCTGCTGGGCCGATTTTTGCAGTAGATTACTGGTAATTCCAGCCTGGCTGACCTCCGGCATCATGTTACTTAAATCC
>JBAYYO010000383.1:0-2672 GCA_041672985.1 Syntrophomonas sp.
CTGTACAGAAGCTAAGACGTATACCGTAGTAGTGCAGGCTCCTGGATATCTTAATGCCAGCGTTAATCAAATCATAAAAAGCTCTGGTGGTGGTAGTCCTGGTACCGGTCCAGGGACCGGAACCCCAGGCGGTCTAACTGTTGATTTCAGTGCCGTAAGGACTTCACCCCAGGACACCGTGCTGCAATTTGATTTTGGTAATGGTATGGATGAAAATTTAGAAACCACTCTCAGCCTGATCAAGGTTTACGAAAAGGCTAGCGGTAACGTTGTAAATTACTCTGACTATAAGTACATCAAGGAAGGCAATAAAGATACTGGCAGTAAACTACGTCGTGTGGAGCTCTATTTCGATAACCTAAAATCCGGTACAAACTATGTTGTTGAATTGGGCGCGGGCATTAAAGCCAATAATGGCAGCACTTTAGGTATCAAAACAACCTTCGAATTTGCAACCAGCGGAGTGGGTACAGGCGGTGGGCAAGTTGTCGAACAGAGTATAGGCTCAAGCGGTGGCAAGCTTACCGGAAATGGCATTAGGATCGACGTGCCAGCAGCGGCTCTGAGCAGCGAGGTTGAAGTAATCATTGGCAAGGTTGGAAACGTTTCCAATATGCCTCTAGCAGCGGCGAGCACTCTGGTCAGCGATGTATTCGAGATATCCACTGACGAAATTATCGAATTCCAAAAACCGGTTACTATTACCCTGAATTTTGACAAATCTAAAGTGGATAATGACAAGCAAGAGCTAAGCTTGTACCGCTGGGATGAAAAGGATGGGAAATGGGCAGCTCTGGAAAATGTTAAGATTGACCTAATCCAGGGCACAGTTAGCGGCGAAACAACCCAATTGGGTCAGTTTGCTATCATAGCTGCTCAGAAAATCACAGTGCCTCTGCCGGCAGTACCCGTACAACTAAATGATATTGGAGGACACTGGGCGCAGAACACCATAGAACAACTAATTGCCCTGGGAGCTATCAGTGGCTATCCCGATGGCACATTTGCCCCGGACCAAGGTATTAGCCGGGCAGAATTTGCGACCGTATTGGTTAAAGCTTTCCAGTTTGAAGCAAAAGCAGGCAAAAACTTTGCGGATACAGCTCAACACTGGGCCAGAGAGTATATAGCCACAGCTAATGCCTATGGCATCGTGAGTGGTTATGATGAAAATAACTTTGGACCCGATGACAGCATTACCCGCGAACAAATGGCAATAATGATAGTAAAAGCTGCTAAATTGGCTTTAGAGCCCGGTGAGCAAGCATTTACTGACAGCAGTAAAATAGCTATTTGGGCTACTGATTTCATTGCCACTGCTTATAAAAACCAATTAATAAGCGGTTATCCGGACAATACTTTCCGTCCTGGTAAGGGTGCCAGCAGAGCTGAAGCAGTATCAATAATGGTGAATGCACTTAAAAAAGCATCCTAAACAGTAACCTTTATCGCAAAATCCCCCGGCTGTACATGCGGGGGATTTTGCTGTTTCTGGGATACAGGATTTGGGACTTTCTACCACGGCAATAATTGACCTGGGTAGATAGCTTGCGTTATAATTAAAATGTAAATACTGGTGGTTAAAGCCCTAACCTTGGTAATACTTTAACTGAGGTGAGGGTTTGTTTTTCACTATTAAAAGCAATGGATTTTTGAGGTGCTATATGGTTAAAAAGAGTGGTATTAAACCAGTGGTAGAAAATCGCAAAGCGCGGCATGAATACCACATCAAAGAAACCTTTGAGGCCGGGTTGGCCCTGGTGGGGACCGAGGTGAAGTCACTGCGGATGGGAAAGGGAAACCTGCAGGACTCTTATGCAGTAGTTAAATCCGGGGAAGTATGGGTTAACAACTTTCATATCAGCCCTTATGATCAGGGTAACCAATTTAATCATGATCCCAAAAGGCCCAAGAAACTCTTGCTGCATAAAAATGAGATCCGCCGTTTACTAGCTTTACAGAAGGAAAAAGGTTATACTTTAATACCGCTGAAGATATTCTTCAAGCACGGCTTGGCCAAAATGGACCTGGCGGTGGCAGTAGGTAAAAAACTTTATGATAAGAGGCAGGATATAGCCAACCGCGATGCCCGCCGCGACATTGAAAGGGCCATAAAAAACAAGGGCCGTGATGATTAACAACAAATCACACATCATCAGGTGATGAACAATATTGACAAATGTGATATACTATCGATGGAAGTGGAGATGAGACGATCTATTAGAAATGATCCACTATCCACTAAATTAAGGGGGCGCAATGGTTTCGACGGGGGATAAGATGGGTTGAGTAGCGAGCCGAGTTGTCGCCAGCTCGTTAAAAAGGTGAAAAACTTTAAATTAACTGACGAAAATAATTTCGCACTAGCAGCCTAGAGCTGCTCGTCCGGCCAGGTTTCCTAACGGCCTGGTGCAGGGCGTCACTTAGTTAGGGTACCCTTAAGCCTTCTTTCTCGAGGGGCTTTATGGGGAAACCAATCGGGGATAGCCTAAGGAAGCCTGTTCGTGGGCGTCTGGATGGCGAAATCCAAATCACGGACTGCGCTCGGAGAAACTCTTCTGGTCTTGCTTTCGGACGGGGGTTCGACTCCCCCCGCCTCCACCATGTTAACTACCATCTATTGATAAAAAGAATTTTATCGATGGGTGGTTTTATTTTGCCCTGAAAAGCCG
>JBAYYO010000384.1:0-2665 GCA_041672985.1 Syntrophomonas sp.
CCCACACCGAATCGTTCGTAACATCGTTACTGAAAGTTAGCTGAATTCTTGGATTCAGAGATACACCAGTGGCTCCGTTACGAGGGATGGAACTAACAAATTCAGGCGGATTTGGTCCGTTAGGCACAATATTCAACTCCTTTCGCTTAATAAATTGGAGAAATGTGCTCCTGATCTAAGCTATGCTAAAAAATGGATCACGGTTACACCGTAAACAGGCTGAAAAGCCAAACTGACTTCGCCTTGTCATTGGCATTTTTCTCTTAAAGTGGAAGACCATTATGAAACCTTGATTAACAAGGTAATTGCAGGTATCTAACCCTGGAGCAGAGCTATCGTACGACCATAGAAATTATGAAATTGGCCAATGCGGTGATTAAAATGAGCAAGCTTCCCGATATTGTACAGGCCAGGCCTGTCGTGCGTCACGGAGCCAAGCCGACAATTTACAGGCTGAGCCAGTTAGCAATTTGTAGAGTGGCGGCTTTTAAGATATAATAAGGCGCAGGGGTTTTATGAGCGGATTTCTATAGTAATAAAACTGATTGAGCGGATTTCTATAACATCAAAATTGAATAAAGAGGAGGTGTTTGATTGTTAGATCAAGCTAAGCTGCAGATTATTCCCCTGGGTGGATTGGGGGAAATCGGCAAAAATATGACGGCAATCAAGTATGAGGATACCATTGTGGTCATTGACTGCGGGCTCGCGTTTCCCGAAGATGAATTATTGGGGATTGATTTAGTCATTCCTAATATATCATTTTTGGTTGAAAACCAGGAGAAAGTAAAGGCCATACTTTTAACCCATGGGCACGAAGATCATGTAGGTGCTCTACCCTATGTATTGAGAGAAATTAATCCGCCGATTTATGGCAGTAAATTAACCTTGGGAATCGTTGAAGGAAAACTCAAGGAACATAGTCTTAAGGGCATAGAACTGAATATCGTGCGCCCGCGGGATATGATTAAAATTGGACCGTTCGAAATCGAGTTCTTTCGGGTATGTCATAGCATTCCAGATTGTTTTGGTATAGCGATCCATACCCCTTTGGGAATTATTTTGCATACTGGAGATATTAAACTGGATCAGACTCCAGTAGACGGACAGATAGTTGATTTTCGTAAAATGGCGGAGCTGGGAGAAAAAGGCGTGCTGGTTATGTTAGGTGACAGCACTAATGCTGAGAGACCGGGATTTACTAAGTCTGAAAGCCTTGTGGGAAAGACCTTTGATGAGCTCTTCGGCAAATGCGAGGGGCGGATTATTGTTACTACCTTTGCCTCCAATGTGCACAGGGTTCAGCAGGCCATAAACACTGCTGAAAAATATGGCCGTAAGGTTGCCGTTGTAGGTCGCAGTATGGTGAATAATATTAAGATATCTGGTCAACTGGGTTATCTTAATATACCGGAGGGTATTCTTATTGATATGGAAGATATTAATAAGTACCCCCCCGAAAAGCTCGTCATTGCAACGACTGGTTCCCAGGGAGAACCGATGTCCGCTCTGACCAGAATGGCCACCGCCGACCACCGGTGGGTAGGTGTGAAGCATGGGGATACAGTGATTATATCGGCCACTCCTATACCAGGCAATGAGAAACTAGTTGCGAGGACAATCGATTTGCTTTTTAAACTGGGTGCAGACGTCATTTACGATAGAGAAGCTGGTGTACATGTTTCTGGGCATGCTTCGCAGGATGAACTGAGGCTCCTTCTCAATATTATAAAACCCAAGTATTTTATTCCGGTGCATGGAGAATATCGCCATCAGGTGAAACATGCCCAATTGGCAGAAAGTTTAGGGATACCTCGGTCGCATATATGCGTGGCTGAAAACGGCAATGTTATTGAGATTAGCGAGAAAAAGATTCAAGTGGCTGGTAAGGTTGCCGCCGGCAGAGTGCTGATAGATGGACTGGGGGTAGGTGATGTGGGCAATATTGTGATTAGAGACCGCAGGCAGCTGTCCCAGGATGGTATCATAATAGTAGTGGTGACCCTTAACAATGGACTGGTAGTATCCGGTCCGGATATTGTCAGCCGCGGTTTTGTCTATGTGCGGGAATCGGAAGAATTAATGGAAAATGCTATAGCTAAAGTTAATGAAGCCTTGGAACACTGTTCGCGCAAGAATATTACCGAGTGGTCCATTATTAAATCACAGATTCGTGATAAGTTAGGGAAAAGTTTATATGAAAAAACTGGCCGCAGACCGGTTATAATGCCTATTATTATGGAGATATAAGCGCTACCACTTTTCACTCGGTTGCTTTTTGGCAGTCGGGTGTTTTTATTTTATTAGCTTGGAAATACTACACTTTCCAAATATTCCTGAGCTTCCTCCAGGGAAGCAAATTCATCTCTGCGACTAAAGGCTTTCCTCCTTACGTATTCCACACTTCGTTCTACATGGCCTTTTTCCCAACCGGCATAGGTATTACAAAACCTGAATTTGAAACCATAATACAGAGATAATTATAGTAGTGCTTCACTGGGTTCCTTTTCAGTTGACCCGACAAATCTAATGAAATATAAATATATTAGTTAAACCTTAGTTAATGCTTAAAAAGAAATTGCTAAGCTAATGCCGATATATAGGGAATATTCGATTAACTAAAATCATAAATAATTTTTGAGTTTAGTTAATCACACAGCTGATG
>JBAYYO010000385.1:0-2663 GCA_041672985.1 Syntrophomonas sp.
CACAATCATTTCACTGCCCCGGCTCTGGGTGGAATTATTTATAATCTGGGCATTATTATTATCGGAGTGGCTTTTATGGATAAGATCGGCATCACCGCTTTTTCCTATGGGGTTGTGGCAGGCGCATTCCTGAACTTTCTCTATCAGATTCCCGCCCTGCTCCGTACCGGACTTAAGTATTACCCTTCGCTTGACTTCCATAATGAAGGCTTTCGTCAGGTGGCTATTTTAACGATTCCAGTGCTGATCGGCCTTTCCGTTACCCAGTTCAACCTTTTTGTCAGCCAGAATCTGGCCTCGGGACTGGCAGAAGGCAGTATAACCGCACTTAAAATTGCCCAGCGCATTATGCAACTTCCCCTGGGTATCTTCGCCATGTCAATTGCCATGGCCGTTTTCCCAACCTTGACCGCCCAGGCCGCCCGGGGTGAAAATGAAGATTTCAAGCATACCCTGTCCCTGGGTTTAAGAGGGATCTTCTTTATTACTTTGCCAGCTACGGCTGGCCTCCTGGCCATAGGCGAACCCACCATTCGTCTCTTGTTTCAGTGGAAAAGCTTTACCGCCGCCAATACTCTGGCCACTGCCCAGGCACTTGTCTATTATTCACTGGGGCTTTTTGCCTACTCAGCCCTGCAGGTATTAAACCGGGTCTACTATGCCCTCAAAGATACCTTAACCCCAGTCAGTATCGGCATAGCCACCATCGTTCTGAATATCCTGTTATCGTATCTGCTGATAAACCCCCTGGGGCACCAGGGCCTGGCCCTGGCCTATTCCCTGGCTGGTATCTTCAATATGATTTTATTGACCATCATTCTGCGCCTGCGTTTGGGAAAACTGGACGGCAGAAAAATTCTTACCAGTATAGGACTATCCGTGCTGATTTCTAGTCTTATGTTCCTGCTGGTAAGAGGGACGGTAAACCTGGTTGTCAACACGCTCAATATAAACCCACGCATAGATGAGCTGATAGCTGTTGTGGTTGGAATATTAGTGGGGGTGCTTTTCTATACCGGCGGCAGCCTGGCTTTAAAAATGGAAGAAGCCTTGATGGTAAAAGGTATGCTGGCCCGACGTTTCCCGGACTATTGGAATCGGTTAGCGTAAGAAGACAGGCAGGTGCCGCGTCAATACTTGTTACAATGGAAATAAGCCTTATATCTTTGCTTTAAGCGTGTAATCATGTTTTGTCAACGATAAACTAGTAAAGTGCAGTATATATGAAGTAAACACCTATCCCCAGCAGAAATATTCCACATGCTGTCAGAATAAAATTATATACGCTCTGATTGATAAATTTCCTCCCGCCGCTAACAGCTAGTGATACCAGCGAATACCAAACCAGGTCAGCCGTTATATGCCCGCTAAAGAATGAAGCCATTCCAATGGTTCCGCTTTTTATAGCCAAGCTGATATAGCTTAAGCCAACTGTAGCCCACCACACATGCCAGAATGGATTGGCAAAACTTACTGTAATTCCGGCTACTATCGGATGCAGCCGTATTTTCTCAGGACCGGAGGACTGGATAGCCTCCAGGGAGATGTTGCTTCTTAAAGCATCCCGGCTCATGGTAAAACCCATGAACATTAGAAAAGCTCCCCCCAGTAACGCTATCGCACTACCTACCTCAGGTCTAATTAAAAAAGCCGCCAGGCCAGCCAGTAAGGCCAGCACCAGGGCTAGTTCCAGAATGGCATGCCCCAGCACGATATAAGGTCCTGCCCGAAATCCGTGGCGCATACTTTCGGCAATGGTTGCTGTGAGAAGCGGCCCCGGCATCATGGCCCCCGACAACCCAATGATAAATGCGGTTATAAATAATGCTCCTATTTCCATGCTGCCCTACTCCCCCATCCTGAATAGACAAAAAAAAAGACCTCCTCTATAAATTATCATTATAGAGGAGGCAAGTTATACAAGCAATCCTTCGGTTAATCTTACTAAAACGTTATCAATCTTAACCGTGTATAAGCCGGGGCAGACAGCGGGTACAAACCCACTGGGACTCACCCTTGTGCTTTAACGGCAACAAGAAACCATCATCTTCAGAGGTGCGACAGAAGCTGCATTTTTGCAGTATATAATTCTTGGGGCTCGTTGCTTTAATTTCCTGAACGGCTTCCTCTGAAAATAGATCTGCATCCCTTATTTCCAGAGATAGAGCTCCTACGGGGCATACTCCCAGACAGAATCCGGCCCCGTCACAGAGCTCATCCCGAATGACTTTGGCCTTGCCATCTATTAATGCCAGCGCCCCTTCAGCACAGGGCGATATACAGGCCCCACATCCATTGCATAGTTCTTCGTCTATCTTAATAATGCTTCTCTTCGTCATAGCCTTTACCCGCCTTCCTATCATAAGGCATCACTACAAATTGGGCTCTTCTCTTGATATTTTTATACCTGGGACTTAATCATGATCAACAACATCTTAAAGTTTTCCGGCGCATACAGGGCATGCGGTTTATTAGCCGGCATTATTATCATTTCCCCCGCACCCACTTGATGGGCTTGACCAGCAATGGTGATGTCGGCTTTTCCATCCAGCACAACCACCATGGCATCGAAGGGCGCACTGTGCTCACTCAAACCCTGGCCCTTGCCAAAGGCAAAAAGCGTAACCGTGCCAGCAGATTGCTGCACCAGAGTCTTACTAACC
>JBAYYO010000386.1:0-2661 GCA_041672985.1 Syntrophomonas sp.
GAAGCCACTGGAGTCAGCGGCATTATACTGACCAAGCTGGATGGTACGGCCAAGGGTGGGATCGTTATAGCTGTGGCCAAGGAACTGGATATCCCTGTAAAAATGGTAGGGATAGGGGAAAGCTTGGAGGACCTGCGAGATTTTTCGCCCGCAATATTTGCCCATGCATTGTTTGACAAATAATCGTTGAAAGGTAGGTAGTATAATGCCCAGAGTAGGTGTAATTGGTGGAACAGGCGTATATAATCCGGAATTGTTAGATGAAGTGAAAGAGATTGTTGAAGTGACGCCATACGGTGACGTCACCGCAATTATGGGCAGATACAAAGATGAGGAAATCGTATTTGTTGCCCGGCATGGTGCTCAACACAGCATCCCTCCTCATCTAATAAATTACCGCGCTAATATCATGGCGCTTAAGCAAATGGGGGTAGATACCATCATTGCTACTGCGGCTGTAGGATCGCTGCACTTTGATCGTAAGCCAGGTGAATATGTTCTGGCCGACCAATTTTTAGACTTTACCAAAGTGCGTAAAAGCAGCTATTTTGAGGGTGGTGCCCAAGGGGTTGTCCACTGTGATATGACAGTACCTTATTGTCCGGAGGTGAGGGCAGCCATCAAAAAAGCGGGCGATGAGAGAGGACTAACGGTTCATAATGGAGGCACCTATGTATGTGCGGAGGGACCGCGTTTCGAAACAGCCGCCGAAATTGAAATGTTCAAACTGTTGGGCGGCCAGGTGATAGGTATGACCAGTGTTCCTGAAGTATGCCTGGCCCGTGAGTTAGGGATCTGTTATGCTAATATATCTATAATTACCAACCATGCGGCCGGTATTTCACCGCATATACTCAACCACGCCGAAGTCGTGGAGGTCATGAAAAACAGTATTCATGATGTACGCTTTCTAATTATGGAAAGCATCAAGTATTTAAGCAATGTCAGAAAATGCGACTGCAATCAAATACTGAAATAAGGCAGGATAAATGAGGCATGATCAGAACCATATACTTTGAAGCCGGAGCTGTTTGTATCCTTAATCAGAATCAGCTTCCAGCTCAGGTTGAGTATGAAAGAATTTTCAGCCATGAGGAGCTTGCTCAGGCAATAAAAATGCTAAAAGTCAGGGGGGCACCCCTGATAGGAGTTGCTGCGGCTTATGGTCTGGCACTGACAGTGATAAATTACGATGGTGCCCGGGATAACCTAGAGATCTATTACCGCGAGGCGGAACGACTATTTGCCTCTACACGACCCACGGCGATCAATCTTTTCTGGGCTATTAATAGAATGAATTCGGTTTTCAAGAGTCACCAGCACGACCATATAGAGACCCTGAGGGAACGTTTATTGCGTGAAGCACAGTCCATATGTGATGAGGATGTAGCTGCCAATAATTTGATCGGTGAAAGGGGACAGGCGTTATTACCGCCGGAGGGGAGGATAATGACCATCTGTAATGCGGGTGCCCTGGCCACCTGCGGTTATGGAACCGCATTAGGCGTTATTCGTTCTGCCCATAAGCGCAACAAAATTAAACAGGTGTGGGTTTGCGAAACGCGTCCCGTCTTGCAGGGCGCGCGGCTCACGGTTTGGGAACTTATGCAGGATAAAATCCCGATTACCTTGATAACGGATAGTATGGCAGCTTACCTGATGAATCAGAATAAGGTTGATGCGGTGGTGACAGGTGCGGACCGAATTGCTGCCAATGGGGATACGGCTAACAAGATTGGCACCTTTTCCCTGGCCGTCCTGGCCAATTATCATAAATTGCCTTTCTATATTGCTGCCCCCCTGTCAACAATCGATATGAATATTATCTCAGGACAAGAAATACCCATCGAAGAACGCAATCGGGAAGAAGTGCGCCAGATAAGGGGAGAATATATTACCGTCCCTGAAGTGGAGGTTTATAACCCTGCTTTTGATGTAACCCCGGCTGATTTGATAAGTGGGATCATTACCGAAGCAGGCGTAATAATCCCCCCTTATAAAGAAGGACTGTTACGCGTTAGGGGGCTATAAAGTGAAATATCTGAACGAACGTCAGCAAGTATTAAACGCTGCTCGTGAAATATCTACATCCCGGATGGTCGTTGGAACATGGGGAAACGTCAGCACTAAAATCGAGAACCAGGCCCTTATGTTAATTACACCCAGTGGGATGAGATATGATACCATGACTATAGATGATATTGTCCTGGTTGATATGCAGGGCAACATTGTGGAGGGTAAAGTCAAGCCCTCATCCGAATTGCCTACCCACGCGGGAATATACTTGCAGCGACCGGACGTGAAAGCAATAGTGCACGTACATAGTACTTATGCCACGGCTTTTGCGGCAGCTCGTCTTAGTATTCCGGTTATAATGGAGGAAACTGCTCAGGTTATAGGCCATGAAATATTTACGGCTCCTTATGCGATTTGTGGCTCCAGCGAACTAGCCGCCCATACAATCAATACACTTGGTGCAGGGAAAGCGGTTCTGCTTGCTAACCATGGTCTGGTGGGAGTAGGGAAAAATATCGGCGAAGCCTTAAGGGTATGCTATATTGCTGAAGAAACAGCCCGCGTAGCCTTACTGGCACGGAGTCTGGGTCATGTTTATCCCCTTGCATCGGATGAGATTCTGGCACTACAGCGCAGTTTTAGTAC
>JBAYYO010000387.1:0-2659 GCA_041672985.1 Syntrophomonas sp.
GAAAGCCCCTAAATTCCTTATGGTGCGGATGAGAGGACTCGAACCTCCACGTCTCGCAACGCCAGATCCTAAGTCTGGTGCGTCTGCCAATTCCGCCACATCCGCATTTAAAATGATACAAAGAGTATTATATACTGATAGTAGTATTATTTCAACCTAAATCATATTTGTACACAGGTCCGATTATAAACCTGGAAATACTGGGCGGACAACCATATCCTGCCTGCGCCGTATGTTGGGACACAATACATCAGAGGAGGTTTTGTTTATGTCTATAATTATCAGAGGCGGAACCCTGGTTACCATGAACCCGCAACGAGCCATATTAAACGCGGACATTTCAATTAAAGATGATCGGATCGCAGGGATTGGCACCATCAAACCGGGGGAGGGGGATCAGGTCATCAATGCCCAGGGCATGCTGGTGATACCCGGCTTGATCCAGACCCATGTTCATCTATGCCAGACGTTGTTTAGAGGTATGGCCAATGACCTGGAACTCTTAGACTGGCTTAACCTCAGGATACTTCCGCTGGAAGCGGCCCATGATGAGGAATCCCTGTACTATTCAGCCTTGCTGGGATGCGCGGAACTATTGCGGGGCGGGACCACCTCCATTATAGATATGGCTACGGTGCATCATACCGATTCAGTATTTACTGCAGCCGATAAAACGGGAATCCGTTATCTGGGCGGTAAATGTATGATGGACAACAAGATTGATAGGGCTTCACCACTCGAGGAGGAGACCAATGTATCCCTGCAGGAGAGTTTGGATCTGCTGGAGAGGTGGAACAACCATGCTGGGGGACGGCTGCGCTACGCCTTTTGCCCCCGCTTTGTACCTTCCTGCAGCGAGGAATTGCTGCGGGAAATTGCCGCTTTGGCAGTACAGTATGATGTACCTGTTCATACCCATGCATCCGAGAATAAATCGGAAACCAGGCTGGTGGAGAGTGAAAGGGGTAAACGAAACATTGTATATCTTGATGAGCTCGGTATGTGCAATGAAAAACTGATCTTAGCGCACTGCATCCATTTAAACGATGAAGAGAAACAAATTTTGTCCTCCCGGCAAGTAAATGTGGCCCACTGTCCTTCCAGCAACCTTAAGCTGGCATCTGGAATCGCCCCTATCCCTGAACTTATCGACAGGGGGGTTAATGTATCTTTGGCAGCCGATGGTCCCCCCTGCAATAATAATCTAGACATGTTCATGGAGATGCGTTTAGCAGCCTTGATACAAAAGCCACTGCATGGACCGACCATCATGCCAGCCCCCCTCGTTTTTGAAATGGCTACATTGGGTGGTGCCAGAGCCATGGGCATGGAAAAAGAGTTAGGCAGTCTGGAGGTTGGGAAAAAGGCGGATATAGCAGTTGTAGATTTAAATCAGTGGCATACCTGGCCTGATCGGGCAGCGGATGTTTATGCCCAACTGGTTTACCAGGTGCAGGCACCTGATGTTTACTGTACCATGGTGGATGGGAAAATACTGATGCGGGCGGGAGAAGTCATGACTGTAGCCGAACAGGAGGTAAAGACAAAATCGACAGAATCATGGGCTAGAGTATGCCAACGAGCAGGTATGGCCTGAAAGACAGATTACAATATAAGATTTGCAAGGAAAAATGATATAGAAGCCGCCTACAGGTCCACAATAATCTGATATTTTCAGCAATATAAATACCCGGTAATTCTTGGACATTGTTTAAAATGGTTGGCGATATAGTCAGGTAATGTTATATTAGGGAGGAAGAATATGGACGAAACAGCCATATAGGAGGTATGAATTTGAAGAAAATAATTACGGCATGTATCGTTGTTCTAGCAGGATTCATGCTTATACATAATGCTCCCACAGTAATTCAAAGTTCTCCAGCAGTAGAGACTACTGCATCAGCATTGGCTCCAATGCCAACCCCGGCACCGGTTACAATTGAAACACCCAACCCCCTGGCTGTCCCTGAACCAGCGGCGGTTACGAAAACTGATCCAGCGCCAAACCCTGTAGCAACGCCGGCTCCGGCTTCAAGTCCGGCGCCCGGCCCGGCAGCGAAGTCAAGCCCGGCGCAGACGCCTGGCCGCCAGGTGGCCCCGGCTTCTGTTTCAGCCAATAAGCAAACTGAAATGTTAAACTATATCAATGCGGAAAGGGCCAAAAATAATGCAGCACCCCTGGTGCTGGACAGTACGCTGTCTAATGGAGCCTATCTCAAATCCAAGGATATGGCCGATAACGGGTACTTCAGCCACAATTCACCCACTTATGGAGATGCGTTTGATATGATGAAAAGTCTGGGCATCAGTTACCGTACTGCGGCAGAAAATATTGCAAGAAATAGAAGTGTCCTGGCGGCTCATGATGCCTTCATGAACTCAACAGGGCACAGGAATAATATTTTAAATCCGGATTTCCATAAAATTGGATTGGGATTCTACCAAAACGGCCGGGATCTATTTGTCACCCAATGGTTTACTAACTGATACGAGTTAGCTGGGCAGACAGCTATGCACTATTTATCGTTGTCAGTCTTTTTGCTTTGCAGTGAAATTAAGTAATCCAGTTTTTCCAGGACCTGTTTTCTAAATTGGACATTTTGTTTCACATACCAATATATAAACACCAAAATAGCTATCGGTATTATGAAATTTAAGA
>JBAYYO010000388.1:0-2639 GCA_041672985.1 Syntrophomonas sp.
TATAGATCAGTCGCCGATTGGCAGGACGCCCCGATCCAATCCAGCTACTTATACCGGTGCTTTTGACGGCATTCGCGAGCTGTTTGCGGATACTACTGAAGCGCGCATCAGGGGATACAAACCAGGCCGCTTCAGCTTCAATGTGCGGGGCGGCCGTTGTGAGGCCTGTACCGGGGATGGAATTATTAAGATTGAAATGCACTTCTTACCCGATGTTTATATACCCTGCGAGGTCTGCAAAGGCAAAAGATATAACCGTGAAACCCTGGAAGTGAAGTATAAAGGGAAAACCATCGCTGATATTCTGACTATGACGGTGGACGAGGGGGTTGACTTTTTTGCCAGCATACCCAGGATTGCCAGGAAGCTCAAAGTTTTGCAGGACGTAGGCCTAGGCTATATTCAATTGGGTCAGTCGGCTCCGACCCTATCCGGGGGTGAAGCCCAGCGGGTGAAGCTATCCACCGAACTTTCCAAGCGTTCCCTGGGCAGGAACCTCTATATCCTGGATGAACCCACTACCGGCTTACACAGTGAAGATGTCAAGCATCTGCTGGAGGTCTTGAACCGCCTGGTTGAGGCCGGGAATACGGTACTTATCATTGAACATAATCTAGATGTTATTAAATCAGCCGATTATATTATCGACCTGGGGCCGGAAGGCGGGGAGGAAGGCGGTCAGATTATGGCTGAAGGAACTCCTGAGCAAATAGCCCGGCAACCGCTTTCGTACACCGGCCAATATTTAAAGAAGGTGCTATGAACCGGGGCCTGTTAAGGTCCCGGTTCATAGCGAATTCAAAAGCAATTTAAACGTTACAGTAAAAAAAGGTCGTCAATCCCTTTGTATGATTTAACAAGGTTTGCTTTTCCTCTATTTCTTAAACCTGGTTCCTGCTGACCAGGGAATGAACCATCCTAAAAATCTCACCATTGAATAATTCAGACCAGCTTGCCTTTCCAGGCCAACTCGCCAATTTATTACCCCAACAATGTATACAAATGGGACGAAAAACAGCGAACACCCATGTCTGCATATGGGACAATCACGTTAAAATTTAAATCAAATCAGGTTAAATAACGATAAATAGACTTATATCATTTTACAGAGTAAATTCGCCTAAATGTGATTTCTTTCGATATGTGAATAAAATACTTTGCACCCTAATTAATTAATGCCCTAGATGGTATGGTTGTTGCTGTTAAATGTAATAAGGAGATTTAGGAGAATATTTAAGGGCTTAAGTGAAGGAGGTCATTTAATAATTCTTCTTACCCGAGACGATCAAAAAGCGGGCTTAAATTATGCGCTTTATTCTCCTCAGGGGATTAAAGTTATAGATTCACAACTCCCTCACATTCTTGCGGTAGGGACCGAATTTGGACCCCTACCGCAATTTTTTTAGTTTGGGATAGATGGGGCTAGGAAATATAAGGGGAGAGCGGTAAACTATTTTTATAGGATAATAGTATTTCGGAATGTTAAGCGCGGCTTTTTATCAGATCGAGGAGGCGGGGAATTGTGAAAAAGGAGCTTTTTGAAAAGGTTATCAAATCGAGTGACTTTCTAATACCCTCCATTTTTATCTTTATCGGAGTGACGGTATTCTATTTTTATGAGTTCTACAGCAACGAAATCGGCGGAAGACTGATCGATCAGGCCGGATACTGGTTGGCCTATCTGTTGATAACTCTATTCCTGCAATATGTCGTTTTTGTGAATGCCAAAAAACAGATACTCAACCGGGAGAAGAATAAAAGATAGAGAGAGCAGCCGTGAATGTTTATGTGAGGTCAACGGCTGCTCTATTATATTTAAGCTAAGTTTAAGGTTTTAAACCATTATTTTATATTTAGCCATCTTCCTATATAAGCTGCTGCGCGAGATATTCAGAGCCTTGGCAACATCACTCTTATTATCGCCAAATTTCAACAGATAATTTCTAATCAGTTGTTCTTCGACATTTTCTTTAGTTGGGGTCTTGTCCCATACCGAGATACTGGAGCCAGAAGCAAGGCCTTTTAATTCCTGGGGTAATAAATCGACGCTCAGGGTTTCATTCGGGGATAAGTTAATGGCTCGCTCCACAACATTACTTAATTCCCTGACATTACCGGGCCAATTATAATTCAATAAAACGTCCAAGACCGCAGGATCAACTTTATTGATCAATTTGCCTACCCGGGAAGAGATGGATTTTATAAAATAATCTAATAAAATTGGGATATCCCCTTTTCTTTCTCTTAGGGGAGGAATATTAATTGAAAGAACATTTAGCCTGTAATACAAATCATTACGGAAGTGTCGGTCTTTTACTTCCTGGAGTAAATCCTTATTGGTAGCACTAATCAGGCGTACATTAATCGGAATTACATCCTTGCCGCCAACCCGCATGATAGTTTTGTCTTCTAATACTCTTAATAGGGAAGCCTGCAGATCGATCGGCATCTCACCAATCTCATCCAGGAATATGGTCCCCTGATCGGCCAACTCAAATTTGCCGGGATGACCCCCTTTGCGGGCACCAGTAAAAGCCCCTTCCTCATAGCCAAACAATTCGCTGGAAATCAGGTCTCTGGGAATTGCACCACAATTTATGGTGATAAACGTCTCGCCCTTTCTATCACCAGCGTTATGA
>JBAYYO010000389.1:0-2628 GCA_041672985.1 Syntrophomonas sp.
CAAAGTTGCCACGCCTTTTGATATATCAGGACAATATATGGAATACCTGAAAGCTCAGGATTATGAAAAAGCTTACAAATTAATCAATCCCGAACTGAAACTCGGCCAAGATATATACATATATTCAATGAAGGAAACTGACAATCAGTATGGCAAAATTAAGGATTACCGGATAGAAGGAAAAAAAGATAACATGTGGCAAATTATGCCAGAAAAACCAGGTGCATCATTGTACGAGAACATTCCGGTAGTTATAGGACGCAACGAGCGCGAACCAACAACCCTGGTGCTTACTAATATCAGCGCAGGGGAGAAGCCGGAATGGCGTATTGATTTGTCAGAGCAGCTCCGCCAGGCGGATATCCAAGTTCCCCCGGTGCCCAATATTGAGGTCAAAGTGTGCAAAAAAACGCTGCAACTGGATCAGTCGGGCCGGAGTACAATCACTTACCTTAATGAAATACCCGTGCCCGTGGAGATCAGTGCTCCCGAAATAGCTTCACAATCTTTTGACTTCCCGCGTGACGGTGGTTCAACAGCTATCACTTTGCAGGTATCGGACAACCTGCAAAAGCAGTTGGAACAAGTCATAGACGGTTTTAACAAGGCGAGTATTGAAGCCGGACTCGATTCCAACATGGAACATTATGCGCCTTATATATTGCGCGATTCGGAAAAATGGATAAAGTTACAGGATGTATGTCAGAAGCTCGCTCTTAACGATCATCATCCTCAGTTAACGCTTAAGGAGGTTCAATATGTAAGAGGATATTTCACTATCGATAATAACGGAAAAAACAAGGTGCTGATGGACGATACTGAAATCTGGGAGAAACAGAACGTCAATACAACGGCCAGCAACATGCCAGTTCCAGTTCTTGAAAACACCGTCCATTGGACCTACGAATTTGAATTACAAAAAGATAGTAACTGGAAAATTATCAATAATTATACTCGTAAAACAGATAGCAATAACTAGCTTTGGTTGATTAGTCCATTATAAAGGAGAGGAAAAGAATGTATTGTTCTAATTGTGGAAAGAAAAACCCTAATCACTCACAATTTTGCGAAAATTGCGGCGGGCCCTTGCAAGCAGGCAGCGAAAACATAACAGATGCAAGTCAGGGTTTGTTGATTTTGGAAAATATCAAGAAGCATAAAGTTCCGTTAATCATGGGAATAACAGCCCTTATTGTAGTCTATTTGTTCATATCGATACTTAACAAGCCGGTGATGCCTATAAATGTAGCCGAGAAATACATGAATGCACTGAGCGGCCAGGATTATGCCAAGGCCTATAAATACATTGACTCGGAACTGAATATGCCAGAAAAAGCTTATGTATATTCCATGCAAGAGATCGAAAAAAAAGCCGGCCCAATCAAAGAATATCGGATAGAGAACGCTGAAGTTGAGAAGAAAATGGAAGAAACCCTGGCATCATCTTACGAAAGGTCCTATACGGTTGTAGTGGGAAGAAACACGCGTGATATGACAAGACTTGTAGTCAAGAATATTAGTGCCAGTGAAAAACCGGATTGGCGTGTAGAACCTTTTGATTCCTACAATGTACAGGAATTGGAGTTGGGGACTCTTCCTGATATGAAACTGAAGGTATGTGGTGAAGAAGTCAAAGTGAGCGGTGATGGCAGGTGTATAATTACCTTCTTCCATAACATTCCTCTGCCCATAGAAATAAGTTCCCCCAGCATAGTGACCAAAACTTTCCAGTATCCGTCGCAAACGGAGGAATATCCTCTTGTTTATCAAGCCTCTGACAAATCGAAGCAGGAGATACAAAAGGCGATCACCGACCTCTTCGTGGCGCTTGATAATGCCAAAACCCAACGAAATATGCAATTATTAGAACCTTTTATTGTTTATGGCAGCAGTGCCTGGAATGATATAGAAAGATGGTTTTACAATGAACAAGACTCGACTAGCTTAAAAGTTACCCGCATAGAAGATAATATAAAACTTGCCCTCAAGAACGATGAATTTTCGGCAATGGCGAAAACATATCTGGACTATCAAGATTCGGAAGGTAAGATTTCCTCGAACCATGCCAATATAGAATTAATTCAAGATAACGGTACCTGGAAGATCAGTGATCTGTAATACATGATTATCATTATACCGGGGACAGCAGCGCCCGTAGGTGGCGTCTTTCCTATATTTCATTAGCATGGAGGTGGTAATTGGTGGTAATGGAAAGCTCGTTTAATGAAAATGATAATTTAAAACCCACAATGAAAAACCGCAACTGGTTAAAAATTGGTTTAATTGCTCTAGTTATCGTAATTGCCGGAGCTGCTGGCTGGTACCAATTAGCGGGCAATACGCCGCTCTCTGCAACAGAAGACAAAGGAGCCGGACTATTCCCGTTTTTATCGATGAATAAATGGGGTTACATGGACAGCAACGGCAAAGTTATTATTACCCCGCAATTTGCCAATATCCTGGCAGTTCCTCCCTATTTCTCTGAAGGGTTGGCACCGGTGGAAGTTGACAACAAATGGGGCTACATAAACGAAAAAGGGGACATAACCATCCAACCGCAATTTGAGGAAGCATGGCTCTTCCAGGATGGATTAGCAGCGGTTTGTATAAAGACTCCCAGCAGCAAAG
>JBAYYO010000390.1:0-2625 GCA_041672985.1 Syntrophomonas sp.
TTATTGGCAATGGGGTTTGTAGTCTGTCCAGGATTACACTCCAAGGTAGCGAATCCTGTGAGCTACCCGTCCTACAAGTCGGTAGGATGCTGGACTATATGAAATTATATAGTTTGGAAAACCAGGCCTAATGAGTTTCTCGAATGATGTTAGAAACGAATTGACTCGCATCATTCCGGAGAAGAGCTGTTGCCGGAAGGCAGAGCTAGCTGCTTTACTAATGCTGCGGGCCGATATAGAAGAGAATAAAGATGGACGACCCTGTCTGATTACCACGGTGGAGAATGCCACCCCCGCCCGGAAGATTTACAGACTTTTGAAAAAGGCTTATGGCTTATCATCCTCGGTCCAAGTTCAGGAAAAAAAACGATTCAGGAAATCGAGATTATATTTAGTGGAAACGCCATTAAATAGCCCCGGGGGTGATGACCTGCGGCGGGATCTAGGGGTATCTGCTAAAGGTGTAAAAAGGCAGGTCAACTGGGCACTAATTGGCAAGACCTGTTGTAAGAGGGCTTTTTTACGAGGGATATTCATCAGCCGGGGATTTATCAACCGACCAGAAGGGAATTATCATCTGGAAATAGTTCTGAATGATTCTCGTCTGGTAAGCGATGTTGGCAAGATTATGCAGAAACTGGAGGTAGAGGCCCGCATCAGTGAACGTAAAAGTAGCCTCCTGCTCTATATTAAGGAAAGTGAGAAGATAGTCGACTTCCTGCGCATTGTTGAGGCCAGCCGAGCGCTCCTGGATTTCGAAAATGTGAGGATTATCAAATCGATGCGCAACCAGGTGAATCGCCAGGTAAATTGCGAAACTGCTAATCTGGCCAAAACCGTGGACGCCTCGGTCCGCCAGGTTGAAATGATTGAGAAACTAATCGGCAAGATAGGAGTAAAGGGTATTCCTGGCAATTTAAGGGAACTGGCTCTTGTAAGACTCGACCATCCTGATAGTACTTTTAGAGAATTAGGCGTTATGCTTAATCCCCCGCTTACCAAGTCGGGAGTGGCATACCGTATGAAGAAATTGGAAAGCTTTGCTGCAGCAGTATGTGACGAATAGAAAGAGCGAGGGACACGATGAGACTGACCAACGATATATTTCTTGAACAACAACAGAGGCTGGTTATGACGCCGGAATTACGGCTGGCCATTGCAATCCTGCAAATGTCTACCATGGAGTTGGAACAGTATGCCCAGCGGGAGTTAGAAGAAAACCCCCTACTCGAATTAAAAGAAGCCGATGATAGCGGTCAAGAATTGTCTGAAAGAGAAAAGGAAACCGAAACTGAATCCGAATCAGTTAGTGGCTCCGAAGAGTGGATGGAATATTTCAATGACCGAGATATAGGATTCACAAAAAGCCAGGGGGAAGCCAAGTCTTTCGACAACTTCTTAACCGAAAGGCCCACTCTTTATGAACACCTCCAGTTCCAATTGAATCTAGCCTGCAAAAACCCTGATGATATAGCAGTAGGGCAATATATTATCGGTAACATTGATCCGCACGGATATCTTTGTGCAGAAGTGGAGGAAGTTGTCGCCCAATCCGGGGCTGATATAGATAGAGTCAATAAGGTTTTGACTATTGTGCAAACCTTTCACCCCCATGGGGTTGGGGCCACTAACCTGAAAGATTGTCTGTTGATACAGCTTCGCTATTACGGTAAGCAAAACACGTTGGCGGAGGTCATCATTAGCAACCATCTCGATGATTTGGCGGCCGGCAAAGTGGTCAAGATAGCTCAGGTGTTGGGCACTACCGTACAGCGGGTACAGGAAGCCTGCGACCTGATTCGCACTCTGGATCCCAAGCCAGGTTTACAATACAGCCCTATAGATGAGATCAAGTATATAATACCTGATGCCATCGTTGAAAAGATCGAAGGGAAATATGTAGTAATCTTGAATGACAGCGCCTCACCCCGACTGGTTGTCAATCGGCTTTATGAGAATATGATGCGCAAACAGGGTGTGTTTTCGCCCGAGGCCCGCAAATATCTGGAGGACAAAATGGGCTCCGCCATCTGGCTCATCCGCAGTATTGAGCAGCGCCGCCGGACGTTGGATAAGGTGATACGATGTATTGTTGACATCCAGGAGGAGTTTTTTGATCGGGGCATAAAATACTTGAAACCGCTTAATCTTAAGCAGGTGGCGGAAATGGTTGATGTACATGAATCAACGGTAAGCCGTGCTACTTCCAAAAAGTATATTCAGACCCCACAGGGATTGTTTGAACTTAAATACTTCTTTGGCAGCGGCGTAGAGGGACAGGATGGCGGCGACAGAGTCTCTGCCAAGAGCATTAAGAGAATGCTGGAGGAGATTATTGCCGATGAGAATACCAGTCACCCCCTGAGCGACCAAACCATTGCTGAAATTCTAAAAGTTAAAGGGATTAAAATATCCCGGCGTACAGTGGCCAAATACCGTCAGGAGATAGGGATACTATCAACCACTGCCCGAAAAAGATATTAATTAACCAATTATTACATCATATATACCTTATTGTGCTATAATAATTAGTGAATAGGTTCAATATTCGAGGCTTTAATGCACAGGTATTGGGACAAAAATGTCCCTGCGATAATAATAAGACCCGAGGGTAGTATATGAACA
>JBAYYO010000391.1:0-2625 GCA_041672985.1 Syntrophomonas sp.
ACCGGTGTGTACTTCTGGGTTATTACAGAAATCTTGCCTAACAGCGGTTTCACGATTCGGTCCATGAAACCCACTTGTAGTTCATCGTCCATTGTAAACCTTCTCCGGGATGTGTTATTTATGCCAATATCATTGAGACGTGCTCTAATCGCTATCTGATTGGCAAAAATATGGTTTAATCCCACCCATGAGAGGCAAGATACGAATATTAAAACAGCTATTAAGATAAGCTGCACATTATACTCCCCCTAGAAGTTGATATTTGTAATTTTACTAATAAATACAAACCCTATAATTTCCGAAATCATCGCTCCGCCTAACAGATACCAGCCGACTTGTCTTTCCAAGAGCACGCTAAGATAGTCAGGATTAATGACCATTATTATGAAAAACAGTGCTACCGGTAATGCGCCGATAATTAAACCGGAAATCCGCCCCTGCGCGGTAAGGGTTTTGACTTCTCCCTGCATGCGAATACGTTGGCGAATAGTATCCGCTATGTTGTCAAAAATCTCAGCCAAGTTGCCGCCGATCTGTCTCTGGATCAGAACTGCACCAATCATCAGATCCAAATCTTCGTTATCTGCTCGTTGGATCAAGTTCTGGAGCGCTTGTTCGGTCGTTATTCCTAAGTTTATCTCCCGTAAAGTACGGCGGTACTCGATGGCCAGGGGACCAATGGTTTCTTTGCTGACCATATCCATAGCCTGCTGAAAACTGTAGCCAGCTCTGAGAGAATTGGACATTCCGGTCAGCGATTCCCCGATTTCCCTGTTCAGTTCTACCGCTCGGACTCCTTTTTTCCAGTATACAAAAAACCATGGTATGATCGTTCCCAGTAATGCCAGCATAACGACAGGTGGCCCTCCGCCCGAGAGTAAGAAGCCGATTAATCCGCCGCCTACAGCAGTCAAGATATTGAGTCCGATAAACTCTTCGACACGCAATAGCATATCCGCTTTACTCAATTCTGTTTCGATCTTTTTGGTAAAAGACAAAAATATCAAACCCTTGCCCAGAAAATTTAGCAAACTGGTGAAATCAAGTTTGGAACGGCCTATTTTTGTCTCCGTAGTATCTTCTTGAAACTCCCGTGTAATATTGTTAAGTCTCTTTTTTATATAGTCACTTTTTTGAACCTTAACACTGTTTACACCAACAATAACAAAAACTACGGTCATGAAGGTCAATGCGCTTATAATTGCTTCCATGATAATATCCCCCAATTATTTCATACTCGGCTGAAATATTTCTTTATCGAGTCTAACTCCTTCAGCTTCAATCTGAGCCGTAAGTTTCGGTGTGATTCCCGTGGCATAATGATGCCCAATAACCTTACCGTTGTCATCGACACCCTTCTGTTCAAAAAGAAAGATGTCCTGCAGTTGGATGACATCACCCTCCATTCCCAAAATCTCGGTTATATGGGTAATAGCTCGGCTGCCGTCACGTAGGCGACTTACGTGAACTACCAGGTCAATAGCCGAGGCAACCTGCTGCCGAATAGCTTTCAACGGCAGATCCATGCCCGCCATCATAACCATAGTTTCCAAACGTGCCAGCATATCCCGGGGTGAGTTGGCATGGCCGGTTGTAAGCGATCCATCATGACCGGTATTCATGGCCTGCAACATATCCAAGGCTTCTCCCCCACGTACCTCTCCGACTACGATGCGGTCAGGCCGCATACGCAGACAGTTGCGGACCAGATCGCGAATGGTGATAGCTCCTTTACCTTCAATATTTACTGCTCTTGATTCCAGGCTAACAACATGATCCTGACCCAGTTTCAATTCAGCGGCATCCTCCACAGTTACGATGCGTTCATTATCGGGAATATATCCGGTTAATACATTTAAAAGAGTAGTCTTACCGCTGCCGGTTCCTCCCGATATTATTATATTAATCCGAGCCTTTACTGCTGCCTCTAAAAATTTACTCATCTTAGGATTCAACGTACCAAATCGCATCAGGTCATTAATATCATAGGGATTGGTGGCAAATTTACGGATGGTGACACTGGGTCCTTTAAGTGATAAAGGAGGTATAATGGCATTAACACGGGAACCATCAGGCAACCTCGCATCCACCATAGGCTGGCTTTCATCAATTCGTCTCCCTATAGGGGAAACGATTTTATCTATAATATGCATCACATGCTCGTCGTCACGGAATACAACATCAGTTAGAAATAATTTACCACCGCGTTCAACATATACTTGTTTGGGACCGTTGACCATTACCTCAGTAATTTCCTCATCGCGCAATAAGGGTTCAATAGGCCCTAAACCCAACACCTCGTCCATAATTTCCGAAGCAATTATCTGTCTCTCCGAGAAGGGAAGAAATACAGCATCCCGTTCCAACATGCTGAAAACCATATCTTTTGTTTTTTGAGCTAATACCTCGCCGGACAGCTCATTTTGTTTCCATTCTTTTTCTATTTTATCTACTACTTCTATATGAATGTTAGCCTTAAGCGCCGCATATTTATCAATTTTCCCCTCCCTGGGGGAATCCTTTACTTGATTTGGCAAATGTTCCTTTGATATATTATTGCTTTTTCCCTGTAAGCGTTGTGCTAGAGACATTAGCCCCACTCCTATCTAAAAATTCTCCTTATAA
>JBAYYO010000392.1:0-2623 GCA_041672985.1 Syntrophomonas sp.
TGGAGCGGATTTTCATATTCAGCCTGACATTCTGAGCACATGGGAAATGAGGCCATGGTCGTCTTAGCCCGATCATAGGGTACGTCTTTAATAATTGTGAAGCGAGGACCACAATTAGTACAGTTGGTAAAGGGATATTCAAAATGACGATCTTCATGATCCTGTACTTCCCTTTGGCAATCTGCACAAATAGCGATGTCCGGGGATATCATAACGGTTTTTTCGACTCGGTCATCACTGGCCTTGATTGTAAAATCGGTATAACCTACCGGATCAATTGCTTGCATGGTGCAACTCCGGATAACAGCCAGCGGGGGGGGGCTCAGCTGCATCTTATCCAGAAAGGATTGCAACGCTTCCTCAGGCCCTTCCACTTCCATGAAAACCCCGGCCGAGGAATTGAGCACCCACCCGGTCAGACTGTATTCCGTAGCCAGGCGGTAAACATAGGGACGGAATCCAACCCCCTGAACAATCCCTTTGATAATAATGCGGTATGCCCTGTCATTCATCACTAAAACTCTGCCTCCGCTAAAGTTTCTGGCTCGTCTATTATTTAATATACCCTGAAAACGACCTGGCTAAAGTCACTAACAGATTCAAGGGTGGGTCACAGCTGATAAAACATATTCATTCTGCAACCCACCCTTGATTATAAATCTCGCCTGGAGAAGTATCCATCCCTAATTTGTAAATAATTAAGCCAGCACTTCTGCTATGTCCTTTTGAATCATTGCCACCAGCAGCGGTACCTGCTCGGCTACTACAGGTGTCAGCTCCAAACCCAGTTCAACTGATTGCGGTTCAACACCATAAACCAACACTTGCGGATGGTAACCTTCCAATTGCAGCATATGCATGGCTTCAGCAAAGCTGATCTCATGCAAAGAATGAATATGGGGATTAGGTGCCAACCCCAGTTCTTCCAGGGGGACCCGATATACAGTTCCGGGTTCACCTCCCGCACGCATAGCATCCACAACTATACAGATATCTGCCTGGCTGAAGAAATCAAGTAGATCGTAACTATGGGTACCCCCATCGACCAATTCCACCTGCGCAGGCAAATCCAAATCCTCCAGCTGTCTTATGACATGAACCCCTATCCCATCGTCTTGCATCAATAAGTTCCCAATACCCAGCACCATGATTCGTTTCAAGCCACAAACCTCCCACTCTCAGGCTGCCTGTCGTGTTAGACCTCTTCCTCATGATAACCGTGGTGGAAATCAGTCGGTATCTTGCCGGTAAACATGGATTTTAATATTGGAATTCCTTCCGCCACATCCAGATATACATGTAAGAGTACGGAAAGTACAAACAGCCACGTGGTAATATAATGAATCAGACGGATCGCAATAAATCCGCCCAACCAGCCGGAAATGCCCAAGAACAATGCTGGTTTATAAAGAATAAATCCGGTGATAATCTGAATCAAGGCCATCAACAGCCACCCGGTATACATCCCCTTCTGCCCCGGGTTATATTTGCCATAATAAGGATGGTCATCTGCCAGGAACATATAGTATTTCAACATACTAGGTAATTTTTTGGTATCCTTAACGGGCGCATAGACAATATTTTTGGCATCCTTAGCTGCTATTGCATAATAAACCCTGCATACGACTCCCACTACCAGAACATAAGCCATAATAAAATGAATCGTCCTGGGTGTATGCATATTGCTAAACAACCTAAAGGATTGGGGAGCGTGAATATAGTAACCGGTCAAGCACAAAAATGTAATCGCAATCATATTGGTCCAATGACATATTCGGATCCACGCAGAATGCCTTTCCTCCGTCTGTTTTATCATTTTCCCACCCCCTAGTTAACGGCAAACTGGCTGATAGTTTTCTTACCAGGAGTCATAACATGGATAGCACATCCCAAACATGGATCGAAGGACCGTACTATTCTAACCAGTTCAACCGGATTGTTAGGATCTGCCACCTGGGTTCCGATTATGGCCTGTTCCATCGGTCCGCGTACCGCACTGGCGCCACTTCCAGTTCTGGGCCCAGCATTCCAGGTAGTCGGCACCACTGCGTTGTATACCATAGTACGTCCATCGCTGCTAATCCGGTGCCAGTGACCAAGAGCTCCCCGCGAGCCCTCGCAAAGGCCCATTCCCACTACTTCCTTTTTGGGTAGTTGGTGTGGTATGCAGACCGGCTGACCGGGTTGTAACTGCAAAGCCCATTTCTTCATCTCTTGGCCAATCTGAGAAGTTTCAACCGCCCGGGCAAAATGACGTCCCATAACTGAAAAAGCTTTGTCCCCCAAAGCGACCACATCTGGATTCTTGGCAACCCACTGGCGCGCCAGCGGTCCGACCTCCATGGCATGCCCGTTATAACGCGGTGCCTTCATCCATGAATAAGCACCCTTCTTTTCTACATCCGGGCTAATCACTGCAACATCAGGGGTAGTACCATGAGTATCGTCCTTATACCAGGAATAAGTTACTTCTTCAGTTATCTGCTGGGGATCAAGGGCACCGTATTGACCTTGAATAAAGGTGCCGGCCGGGAATAATTTATTCTTTTTCATATGGTCCGTTCCCTCTTCCAGGGGGAAACCTCCGTAAGCCAGCATATTCTTGCAGCCAGCTCCAATAGAT
>JBAYYO010000393.1:0-2609 GCA_041672985.1 Syntrophomonas sp.
GGTGAAACGGATAGTAATGTTGAAGGACTATCTGAATTACTTGCAACGGGTTTCCGGGATGAGCAATTGTCCACATTATTGGATTCTCTTTACGGTGCAGCTATTAAGTTTAAAGACACTATGAAATTCGAGGGAATTGCAGATGGACTTCAAGAAACTCTTGCCACAGGCGCAGCTATTGGACCGTTCTCCGAGCTCTTAGAACGTTCAGGTGTGGCATTGGACGGATTTAATCAGGGATTAACGGCAGCAATAGCTAACGGTACCCAAGAACAATATGTGTTAGATGTCCTCGCAAAGACCGGGCTTGCAGGAACGTATGAAGCTTATCGTAAAAACAACGAGGAAATGGTCAAGGCTGAGGAAGCTAATTTTAGAATGCAACAAGCATTTGCCAAATTAGGAGCCACATTAGAACCAATATTGACACCCTTGATAGATATGGTAACAAATTTAATAGGCAAGTTTAATACCTTATCACCGACAGGACAAAAAGTAATATTGATAATTGCCGGCCTTGTTGCAGCTATTGGTCCTCTGCTTATAGTAATAGGGTCATTACTTACTATACTGCCGGTGCTGGGGACCGCAATTGGTGCGATATCACTGCCAATTGTAGCGGTAATTGCTGGCATAACTGCTCTTGTAGCTGCCGGTGTGCTTTTATATAAGAACTGGGATACAGTCAAAGAGAAACTTACAAGCACTTGGGGTAGTATCAAAAGATTGTTTTCGGGTAATATCGAAGCATTAAAGAGCGGGATACTGAATTTAGTCAGTACAATAAAGAACCTATTTGCCAATATGCGAATAGAAATTCCCCGGCCCAAATTACCGCATATCAGTGTTAATACAAGATATAAATCAATGGGTGGAATAAGCATTCCTTATCCCGATTTTGATCTTTCCTGGTACAGAATGGGTGGAATTTTTGACCGACCGTCAATTATAGGTGTCGGTGAAGCTGGGACAGAAGCTGTCATACCGCTAGATAAATTGCCTGGGCTGATATCTGAAGGGTTGAAGGGTATAATGGGCAATACGGCAGGAACACCAATTGAACTGGTCGTCAACCTGGATGGCCGGGAGATATCCAGGAGTATATATGACTTACAAAGTGGCCTGGCTAGATCCAAGGGGGTGAAGGGTTAATGGCTAATGGCTTTACTTTTAATGGAATTCATAGTTCAGTTCACGGTATTGGAGTTAAAGCAAAACGACCACTAATTCCCGGAGTGTCTGATAATTATATAGACCTGCCCGGGCGCGCAGGTAGCTTCTTATACCCGGGCAAGCCGCTGGACCGATATATAATCGTTGAATGTGGTATCCAACCGGATCGAGCTCTATTCAAGTCTAAGATATGGGAGATAGCAGCCTGGCTCTATACTCAGGATAGAACATTACTGGTTTTTGATGATGAGCCGGGAATGATATATAAGGCAAAGATCGAGGGGGCTGTAGATCTGGAGCAGGTGGGAACGATTGGGAAGTTCACATTGATTTTGCGCTGTGATCCTTTCGCCTATGGTGCCGAAGTCACCGAGACCTTCTCAGCCGATGCTCTGACTCTGACTAATAGCGGTACTTATGAGGCCTATCCTCGGTTCACGGCCAGTTTTACCGGGTCGGCCTCGGAGTGGAAGGTCACTCACGGATCTGGTCTGTATATCAGGGTGGTGGACAGCTTCGTTTATGGTGATGTTTTGACCATAGACAGCGCTACCGGGGCGATCCTTAAGAACGATGTCCGGACTATGAATAAGCTGGACTGGCAGTATTCAAAATTATTTGCCCTGGCAGTTGGGTCTAACACACTGACGATCACCCCGCCCGGCATATGCTCCGCTCAGGTCAAGTATGACCCAACATTTTTGTAAGGGAGGTTATGTCTATGGCAAGATTGAACGCAGCTAATAACACAAGTACCGTACTGTCCGGAGCAATAAGCGCAGCGGCCACGAGTCTGATAGTCTCTGACGCGTCTAAGTTCCCGGCAGTACCTTTTGTGATCTCAATAGACGACGAAATCATACTGGTAGGAGCAAAGGCCGGGACTACATTTTCAAGCCTGACTAGGGCTTACGAAGGGACCACCGCGGCATCACACGCCAATCTGGCAGCAGTAGAGCACCGGTGGACTGCTGGCATGTACGAGGCTTTGCTATCCGAGGACGGAGAACTAACTATTAACGATACTACTGTGCCAACAGGTAATACTATGTCAGTGCTCAATCTTTTTAAGGGCCTGGCCACAATGATAAAAGCCATCACAGGTAAAGCAAATTGGAGAACCGCTCCGGCTAAATCTCTGGAGGACCTTAATGCGCATTTGGCAGATAATGTGAAGCACGCAGGGGCATGGGCAGCATGGACACCAACGCTAACATGGACAACCGCAACCCCTACTGTTACCGCTACGGTTGCACGGAGTATCCAGATAGGCAAAACCATATTTTGGACGATAAAAATTACTGGGTCTGATGGTAAAGGGGCCACCAATCTAACAATATCATTGCCAATTGCCCCTAAAGCAAATAATACGTTGCCTACTGGTGTAGTTAGTAAGTTTATAGGTGCATCTTTTGGAGCATTTGATACATGGTGGA
>JBAYYO010000394.1:0-2607 GCA_041672985.1 Syntrophomonas sp.
TAACCAATGATCGTAATAATATATATAGATTATAGAGAGAAAAGATTGTAACAGGTATTAGAGAGAGAGAAAATTGTATTTGCAGTGCATATTATGAATTTGTCATGATTCGATACTTAAACGGTAGTATATGAATCATAATAAAATGTGAGGGGGATTTTAAATGTCAGGAGACGGAAAAGGATGGGCTAATCCTGCGCCCGCTGGATTGGTAGCTTTAGGTATCGCTGGTATTATTTTTTATGCGCTTTTATCCGGTTCTGTAACAGCTGGGGCCCTGCCACTTTTAGGTTGCTGGTTGCTCGGAGGAGCTTTAGTTCAATTTACGGTTGGTGTAATCGAACTCAAAGAAGGTGCTCTTATCGGTGGTAACGTGTTTCTGTTCTTCTCAGGCTTTTTCATGCTGGCCGGCGGACTGGAGATGTTCTTCAAGTATTTTGCGGCAGCTCAAAAGTGGGCTATCCCACTCGATCCACATATTGACGGCTATGCTTGGCTAATCTTAACTATAGCCCTGGTCTTTTTAACTCCTTGCTACATGAAAACATCCTCGACGGTCATGGCGATCGTTCTTGTATCAGTTACGGTAGCCGCAGGCCTTGTAGCGGGCTTGGACGGTGGCTGGCTGCCAGCCACTTATAAACCTATTGCAGCCTATTTATTGCTTATAACAGGACTAGGCGGTATTTACCAGGCTTGTGCTATCTGGGTTAATAGCACTTTTGGCAGAACAATTCTGCCTACGGGTGGTCCGCTAATCAAGTAGCAAAGATATATCGTGTCTTTGCCTTTTGACATTTCGGGTTTGAAGCAAACGCCCGTGCCGGGCGTACAAAAACCGGTGAGTTTTCGCTCACCGGCTTTTTATATTCCTTCAATATCCCTCTTACGTCCCTTCCACTCATTTAGCTTGCCCGGTTTCTAATCTTATTTCCTTGATTAATTTATTTACCGCCCTCTTCTCTATACGCGAAACATAAGATCGGGATATTCCTAATGCACGAGCAATATCGCGCTGAGTTTCTTTAAATCCATTACAAAGCCCATATCTCATTTCTATCACTTCGCGCTCCCGACTGTTCAAAGCGTCCATTTTGTCCATAATCTGCTCTCCCTGCATCCGAGCTTGAATGATATCCAATATTTCACTATCACTGGTAAGTACATCCATTAATGAAATCTCATTACCCTCTTTGTCATAACCGATAGGATCATAAATCGATACCTCCTGACGCAGCTTCCTTATATTACGAAGGTGCATCAGTACCTCATTATCAATACATCGAGCTGCATAGGTGGCCAGCTTCACCCCCCGATCATGGTTATATGTCTTGATTGCTTTAATAAGACCAACGGTTCCAATGGAGATTAGATCCTCCATGTCTTCACCGCTACTCTCATATTTCCTGACTACATGGGCTACCAGTCGCAAATTATGTTCGATCAGTTTATTGCGGGCTTCCAAGCTGCCTTGTCGTAATTTTTCCAGGTAGGCTTTTTCTTCATCGGCGTCCAGTGGCTGGGGGAAAACTTGATTACTAAGGTAGCCGAATAGTAAAAGGGTACCTTTAATAACCGCAGTAACTGCCAGCGCCCAGTAAAGGATGCTCAAAAATACCACCTCCATAATTTTTCGCGCTCTATACTATATGAAGGTGGTAAGTGAAATGTGACAATTTGGAGCATGTAATTGATGGAATAACCATAATTAAAAGTTTCACTCAGCAGCTGTAATCAAAAATCACCCATAATATGATGCTTTGCCAGGCAACTCCAAAATGGTGGGAATGACAAATCGCAAATCATCTGTGAAGATGATTTGCGATAATTTTTGGAGGCTAGCTTTAATTGATCTGATCCGTATTTGTGGCGTTACGCGGGAAGGTTAAAGTCACATTTAGCCATCCTAAAAACCAACCAAAATACGCCATAACTACAGTCCAAATAAATACCCAGAATATAATCCAATAAGGATTATCAATCATTCCTGCTGAGGGCATACTACGAGTGAAGTAAACTGCCAAGAATAATGTGAAGCCATTAAATACCGCTAAAGTACCCTCCTCCAATATATGCCAGCGTGGAATTAGCGAAACAAATATGGGTAAGACAATAAAGTTAGCCACCACCAATCCCCAGAACATGCTATATTGGCCGCCTATAAGATCTACCAGCGGAATTGCCAATGCACACCAAACTGCGCCAAAAAATGCGCCAAAAGGAAGTGAGGGAATGATTAGTTTCCAGGTATCGAGCTTGCCACCTAAAGCAAAATACTCCGCCCATACAATAAAGCATACCCACAGCGGAAAATTGTACTTACCTAAAAAGAAGGTGAATGGCAATGATATAAACACGGTTATAGCTACCGCCCAGGGCAAGGAAACTCTTTCTCTTTTTTCTGAACTCATTCCCATACCTCCTATTAATTAATGCAAATATCATACTGTTACTCTATTTATAAAATTGCTATTCTTTAAAACCGTCATAGCATAAGCCATATGGTTTAGCCATTACTTGCTGACCCTGACCTTCTTTGCCAAGGAATTTGCCGTTTTCAGCTACCAGGTTTCCCCTAAGGAATACTTTTTCTGCTCTTCCTATTTG
>JBAYYO010000395.1:0-2602 GCA_041672985.1 Syntrophomonas sp.
GCCCCCTGCCCCTCAGGGGAGTTGTCGCGAAAGATTAGCCGATGAAGGCGGGTGATGGGGTTGGAATACAAAGATTATTATAAGGCTCTGGGGGTTGATGAGAAGGCTAGCCAGAAAGAAATTCAGGCTGCTTACCGCAAACTGGCCCGAAAATTACACCCGGATGTAAACAAAAAGCCGGATGCGGAAGAAAGCTTCAAAGCAATCAATGAAGCTTATGAAGTGTTGAAGGATCCAGAAAAACGGAAGCGCTATGATGCCTTGGGTGCCAATTGGCGTGAAGGCCAGAACTACAGTCCACCTCCGGGCTGGGAAAATGTACACTTTGATTTTGGTGACGGTACGGGTGGGTTTGAATTCCAGGGCGGAAATGCCGGGCAATTCAGCGATTTTTTTGAGGGACTTTTTGGTCGGGGAAGGGCTCGGGGCCGTGCTGATCAGGATATGTCCGGATGGGCTATGCGCGGTCAGGACCAGGAGACTGATATGGAATTGACCCTGGAGGAAGCCTATCATGGCGCCAAAAAAACCATTCGCCTCCAGCAATTGGAGCGGGAGGGTTCCGCATACGTGCCCAAAAGCCGGGAAATAAGCGTTAATATACCCGCCGGGGTCAGTGAAGGCAAGCGGATTCGTTTGAGCGGCCAGGGCGGGCCTGGCACTGGAGGGGGCCAGAATGGTGACCTCTACCTCCGGGTTCATATCCTGCCTCATAAAGTATTCACTCTCAATGGCACAGATTTAGAAGAAGAAATATCCCTCAGTCCCTGGGAAGCCGCTCTGGGTACCAAAGTTGAACTGGTCACCATGACGGGTAAGGTTAATCTGACCATACCTCCCGGGGTCCAGTCGGGGCAGAAGCTGCGCTTGCGGGGCAAGGGGATGCCAGCTGCCCAGGGGAAGTTTGGTGACCTATATGCAGTCATCAAAATTGTTGTACCCAGGAAGCTGAGCGAACGTGAAAAAGAGCTCTTTGAGGAATTATCCCGGGTATCAAGTTTTGCACCACGGGCATCGGGAAGGGAGGCGTAAAGCATGAAATACCAGCGCTATTATTTAGTCCTGCATAGGCCTCCAGCTCGAGCGGGTTTGCTGAGCTTAAGGGAAACAGCACGACAGGCAGGTGTGCATCCTGAGCTGTTGGAACGTATGGTGGATTTGGGCTTAATTGAACCGGAGCAGTTCAGCCCCGAGATATTATTTGCTCCGGAGGCAGTCGGTGATATCTGCAGGGCTTTGCGCCTGCGCAACGAACTGGGGATAAATTGGGCCGGGGTAGGACTGGTCATGGATTTATTGGAACGAATCGCGGAATTGGAAAGAGAACTCCATAGACTGAGAAAAGGGTAGCATGGCCCTAGAGGCAGACTTCTCCAGAAATCAAGGTTGAGGAAAGAAACCGTCTCCTGTTCAGGAAAGTATTCAAGGAGGTGTATATATATGGACATGAATAGATTGACTGAAAAATCACGTGAAGCGCTACATGATGCTGAGAACGTGGCGGTAAGGTTAGGACATCAGGAGGTTGATGTCGAGCATTTGTTGCTGGCCTTGTTACAACAAAATGAAGGTCTGGTACCCAGACTTTTTGATAGAGCGGGTGTAAATCCTGCGGGTATAACGGGAGAGCTTCAAGATAATCTGAGTAAACGTCCCCGGGTATCGGGCGGGGCCAGTGAGGCTGGCAAAGTATACGTGACCCAGCGGTTAAATCAGCTGTTGGCGCGAGCGGAACAAGAAGCCAGTCGATTAAAGGACGACTATATAAGTGTTGAGCATCTGGTTTTGGCAATGTTTGAAGAAGGTGCGGCCGGAGCAACGGCGCGCATTATGAAACAGGCGGGAATGAGCCGTGATGAGTTTTTAAATGCACTTACCGCAGTGCGGGGCAATCAGCGGGTTACCAGCCCTACTCCCGAGACCACCTATGAAGCGCTGGAGCGCTATGGCCGTGATCTGGTGGCAATGGTGCGCAGCGGTAAACTGGATCCGGTTATAGGACGGGACAGCGAGATTCGTGATGTGATTCTTATACTTTCCCGTAAACGCAAGAACAATCCGGTGTTGATCGGAGAGCCGGGAGTTGGCAAAACTGCTATCGTAGAAGGGTTAGCCCATCGTATCGTACGCAATGATGTGCCGGAGGGCTTAAAGAATAAGACTATTTTTGAATTGGATATGGGTGCCTTGGTGGCCGGTGCTAAATACAGAGGTGAGTTTGAAGAGAGACTGAAAGCTGTTTTAGAGGAGATAAAAAACAGTGAAGGGCAGATTATACTTTTTATTGATGAGCTGCACAATATTGTAGGGGCAGGTAAGGCGGAAGGTTCCATGGATGCGGGCAACATGCTCAAGCCTATGCTGGCCAGGGGCGAATTGCACTGTATCGGAGCTACCACCCTGGATGAATACCGCCAGCATATTGAAAAGGACGCCGCCCTGGAGCGCCGGTTTCAGCCCGTCATGGTGGAGGAACCCACGGTTGAGGATACTATTTCCATTCTGCGGGGTTTGAAGGAACGCTATGAGGTCTTCCATGGGGTGAAAATCCATGATAATGCTCTAGTTGGTGCAGCCGTTCTTTCCAGCCGCTATATATCGG
>JBAYYO010000396.1:0-2591 GCA_041672985.1 Syntrophomonas sp.
AACTCGGGGCCTGACCCCGAGTTATTTGCCCCTACCCCATAACCCCTGCACCATTACAACCAACAAAACACCCATTAGCGCCCCACCGGCGTCAATACAAATATCAGAAAACTGAGCGCCTCTGCCGCCTACGAACAGTTGGTGTATTTCATCGGTAATGGCATAACTGATTGAAATGCCCAGCGCAATAGCGATCCGTAACTTCATCTCCAGTGAATACTGCAGCAACGCAATCATACACAATATGCCCAACCCAAAATACAGTAGTGTATGAGCAGTTTTTCTGGCAATGTGCTGCCAACTTGATACGATACTCGCCTGCTGCGCCTGCGGAAGCTGTTCAAATCCCGGTATAACCATTTTGGCCACTATGCGGATAGTCTGTCCGCTGAGTGACTTCGACTCACTCGCAGTCTGAGCAGATAAGAAGAAAACCCATGCTGCCCAGATGAGTACAGCGGACCAGAGGGCTACTTTTAATAAGTTGTGATATCGGTTCAGTTGCATATCTACCCCTTTAAATCCCATCCAACAAGCTTATGTAAGGTGACAGAGACCCTTCCCCATGACACCCTGCGCACCACATTATCTCTGCTGCCAGAATCATGAAATAAATTCTAAGCCTTCTTTAACTATCGGAATAGCGATAGTTGAAGAGTGCAACTACCTTCATTAATGCCCTCTATACGGATATTACGGATAAATGAAGGTTATTAATTACTACCTCGATGTTAGACTATCAGGCAGTATAGTTGAATAAGTTCGGGGACAGTCGCCGGACTTATTCGTGCAACAGCCGCATCATATTTCTCTTATAGACCTCCTCCGGTGATCTTGCCACATTCAGAATAGTCTCAAAAATATGTCTTCTGCCCTCCTGTATATATTGTCCCATAGAATGCAGATCCGTGCTGAAATTTACCGCAGCCGGAAAAATACCTCGGCCATCCTTGCCTTCACTTTCTCCGAAGAGCTGTTTAAACCACTCCCCGCAATAGAACAGTCGGGGTTCATAATTCGCCATAATTTCAGTAGTGAAGCCCCTCTCATAGAGGAGATTACGAAGAGCGGCAGGGGTCAGGCCTGACCCCGAGTTATTGCTGTCATATCATGGATCTATCATGATTATATCATTGAGTTGCCGTTTAAACGGGCTTATTCTTAAAGGCAAGGAATAATCCGGAAATTATTCTGTAGTTAAATATTAGAGGATAATATCAAATTTTAGCAGGATATAAGGAAAAACATGGCGAATAGTAACAGAATTTATGTGGAAATTAAGACCATTTGGGTAAATATTGATCTATTTTGGAGGAAAACTTATGGAAACTACAGGTCAATTAAGCCCGGAGAATGTTCTCGAAGGACGCTATGTTATCATCCGGACTGTTGGACAAGGAGGAATGGGTGCTGTATACCAGGCACTCGATATGCGGCTACACAATATGCCTGTAGCAATTAAAAAAATGAACACCGGGTCTACGGGGGGTGACCTTGAATCCGCTATCGCAGCTTTCAAAAAGGAAGCATTAATGTTAATTAACCTTAAGCATCCCGCACTTCCCATCATTAGAGATTTTTTCTCTCAGGGGGAAGAACGCTGGTACTTGGTGATGGATTACATAGAAGGGAACACCCTGGCCGATATAGCCAGGATTCGGGGAACGATTCCACAGGAGGAAGTGTTCGATTGGGGAAGCCAACTCTGTGAAATCCTGGACTACCTGCACAAACAAGACCCTCCTGTTGTTTTCCGCGACTTAAAGCCTGCCAATATCATGTTGACACCCGACGGTTTAATTAAGCTAATTGATTTTGGGATAGCGCGTCATTTTAAATTGGAGAGTACGCAAGATACGGTATGCTTTGGTTCAGCAGGATATGCGCCACCCGAACAATATGGAAATAATCAGACCGATTCCACTTCAGATATATATGCTTTGGGAGCTACCCTCCATTTTCTTTTGACCGGGGTAAATCCATCCATAAATCCCTTTAAATTTATACCCCCGGGAACGATAGTGGATGTTTCACCAGCACTTGAGAAAGCTATCATGATGGCCCTGGAGTTAGAGCCAGAAAAACGGCCCGCCAGTGCCCGGGAAATGCTGCGAATTATGAGGGGAACAACGAGTTCAGAAGATATTGCTGATACTGTTCTAATAAAACTAGACAATCAGACTGAATTTATTACCACTACCACTATCGGGTTGAAAACACAACCTATTGATAGCAACCCCAATCATCTGAGCGAGTCTCAACCTGTGCCCACTATTCAAAACAAGGCTGCCGGTTGGAAACAATGGCTGATGGTTTTTGCTGGCATATTATTATTGACAAGTTTTGGATTTATTATTTTTTATAGCGGAAATCATTTCAATAGTTATCAATCGGATGCAAAAGCTGGGATCAGCAAAAATATGGATAGTGAGCCTGAGCCCACCCAGAATTCTGCCACACGAACTACGGCCCAGAATCCTGGCATGTTACAAAATCAAAACACAGATAATTCTTTATTAGAAACCTCAACATCAACAGGTAACGTGGCTGCTTTAATGGTGGATTCCAATGGTGCCAAGTGGGAGTGGATT
>JBAYYO010000397.1:0-2585 GCA_041672985.1 Syntrophomonas sp.
TGGAGAGAAATGGCATACATCAGAGAATTTATTAGAAGACATGCATCGTCAAGCTATTTTAGAACGATTGGGTTGGACTTTTGTCCGTATTCGTGGTAGCGAGTACTATTTGGATCCAGATAATTCGATGAAGATAGTGTTCGATAGACTGAAAAATCTTGGAATATCTCCTGAACTCAACAACTCTAACAAATCTAATAAGAATAGTGATCACGAGATGTTATCTGATGAAGTAATTCGTGTAGCACATGATATATTGCGAAGTTGGGACAAGGATAATAGAGATAATGAAACCCTGGAATCGATTAAGGACGTTGTTTAATTAGGCAGATTAACAAATCATTTTTCTGACAGTGATAATCACGGGCAATATTTCCAAAACGGGATAAAGTTGTAATCATCCCAAAGTAGTTGCAGATATCGCCGGATTGTAGTGGAAGGAGGAACGAGATGCTAACCAAACAAAGAAGGAATATCATAAACTTTATGGTAGCCTGCGTGAACGAATTTGCTAATAAATTCGGCTTAAGTACGACAGAGGCCTTCGATTATTTATATAAGTACAAAGGGATAGCGTTTATTAAGGAGCATTATGAGGCCCAACATTGCCTTAGCCTGGAGGATACCATTGATGATCTTGTTGTGGTGTGTAAGAAAAATGGAGGTCTTTTGACATGATTTTATATCATGGTTCAAATGTGTTTATTGAACAGGTTGACCTCCAGAAATGCAGACCGTTTAAGGATTTTGGCAGAGGCTTTTATTGTACTGAGATACAAGAACAGGCGGAACAGATGGCAAAACGGGTTGCGTTCATTTACGGGGGTAGCCCTTGTGTTACGACGTGGGAACTGAATGGGGAGGCCTTGGCTTCATCTGGTCTGAACATCAAGACCTTCAAGGAATCATCAAAAGAATGGGCGATGTTTGTACTCAATAACCGAAACCGTGATTTTACTGAGTACGCCAGTATTGAATGCAACCACGATAATAAATATGACATTGTCACTGGACCGGTTGCCAATGACGATCTAGCTTTATTATTTCGAACGTTTACCAACGGCTTTATCGATCTGGACGCTTTGGTGAAAGGAATGAAGTATAAAAGGCTTTCGGAGCAGATTTCTTTTCATACCGAGAAAGCACTGTGCTATCTCAATCCAATAACGTAGGGAGGGCATCGAAGATGGAAGTGGTGAATGCTTTGATCGAGGGTGTAACCCAGGACATCATTGCCTACTTGGTGGAAGACAGAGAAATTGATGTTGAAGAAGCAATGAGCATTTTTTACGGGTCGGTATTGTGTGAAAAGCTGCTACACAAAGACACTGGACTTTACAGAGAAAGCTCAGCCTATCTTTACGAATTACTCAAGGATGAACTTGCGGATGGGGAGTTTATTCAGAAGGAAATTTGAGTCTGAATGTTAGAACGTGTAAATGGTAATAATCTCACAAGAAAACAATATGGAGGTTATGAAATGAAAACGTCAAAAAACATTCTCACGGACAAAGAAATGGAGCTGGTAAGTCTGCTAATGCAAGACTGTCAAAGCACCGGGGACATTCAGGCGAAATTGAAGCGCTTGTTTGCAGGCGCGATTGAACAGATGCTGGAAGCGATTTACCCGATAGTTTATTTTGACGGCATTGTGTTCAAAAGCCGTAAAGACAGCCAAATTATCAATAAGTGCGTCTATTCAGTTTTGGGCATTGATATGAAAGGCCAGAAAGATATTTTAGGGATTTGGATAAGCGAGAACGAAGGCGCTTCATTTTACGCAAGTATTTGCTCCGACCTTAAGAAACGCGGAGTTACGGACATTTTTATTGCTTGCCACGATAACCTGAAAGGGCTTGGAGAAGCCATAAACGCATTATTTCCAAAAACTAAGCAGCAGTTATGCATAGTACACCAAATCCGCAATTCAACTAAGTTTGTGCAATACAAGGACAGAAAAGAAATCTGTGCCGATCTCAAGAAAATTTACGGCGCGGTAAATCTTGACGATGCGGAGTATGCGAAAGAGGTGTTTCGGGAAAAAATGGGATAAGAAATATCCATCGACTATGCGCTCCTGGGACGCAAATTGGGCTGAACATTCGGAGTTTGCCGGATTAGCATCTTGCTACCGAATTGCTACCGAGATTTATTTTTTCATCTTTTTTCGCTTTGTCAGACGGGTATTTATTATTGCCTGCAAAAGCCGACGTTTAGGCGATATCTTAGCATTTATTGATTCGCAATCAGCAGGTCCGCAGTTTGAATCCGCCCATCGGCTCCAGTTGAACATAGCAATACCGGGGTTTATAACGCCCCGGTATTTTTTGCTAATTAGTTATTTTGTTGTTTTGCTAATGGTCTACTAATGAGCTTTTCGCCTTGCTTTAAACTCTGCAAAAGATACCACTTTATCATCGGTTTGCTTTGTCTGCTCCTGGCTTACAAGTACCTGAACGTTGCGCGATTATGAGGCGCTGTTTGTTGTAAGATAAAAATACCGAAAGTTGCAAGTTAAAAATCCATAATGTTGCAAGTGGAAATTCCATAGTATTGCAAAAATCCATTGCAGGCATAAACCATAA
>JBAYYO010000398.1:0-2584 GCA_041672985.1 Syntrophomonas sp.
CTAAATCTTTCAGGGCCAGCATTTGTATGGCCAAGAGGGCTGCATTGGCGCTGCCATTTATGGCCACGGTGGCGACAGGAATACCTTTGGGCATCTGTACAATTGAATAAAGGGAATCGACTCCTGATAGGGTGCTGGTTTTGATCGGTACCCCGATAACCGGCAGAATGGTATAAGCGGCAAGAACACCGGGCAGATGAGCAGCTCCCCCCGCTCCAGCTATAATCACCTCAACGCCCCTATCCCTCGCCCCCCGGGCATAATCTGCGGTCTCGTCCGGCAAACGATGCGCAGAGCATACGGTAAGATCGTAACTTACCCCGAAATCCTGTAACACGTCGACAGCTTCCTTCATGATGGGAAGATCTGAATCGCTGCCCATAATAATTCCCACAGCGGGCATTATGTCCCACACCCCTCTTAAATTTTTGAGATATTTACAGAAATAAATGTTTAAGCCCAAGCTTGAACAGGTTCGTAAACGAAACCTATCCGCCTGGGCTTTTGTCCCTATACGGTGTAGCGCCGCAGCGCCTGTGTCACTTGGACCAGTCCACGTCAAACTCCATGCGGAACCCTAGACACACTTTCGCGTTTCTCGCATATTTGTTTTATATATTCTGATATTAACAAAGCTTGGTCCCGGTGTCAACTTGAAGCAAATTCCCTCCTGGCAGGTAAAATACCGGACTAGTATAAGCAGCAATTTGCGATTAGGTGTAAGATTAATTCCATAATCAACTATTATTATATGAATACGATGACGCCACTTATGATTACCAATTTGCGAAATAAAGGAAGGATGTGCGAATATGAAGAAAAGAATGGTTATAGGTATAGTTCTGTTGTGCCTTTTCGCAGCTGCTATGGTGCTCAGCGGCTGCACCAAAGAACCGAAGGTGCAACCTCCTAATGAGCCAATGGTATCGGAAAAGATCACCCTTTACTTTAGTGACGACCAGGCCATGTATCTAATACCAGAAACCCGGGAGATTACAGTCAACCAAGATACCCGCACTGCAGTCACCGTTGCCGAAGCGATAGTGAAGGAACTGATTGCCGGGCCTGCGAATACTAAGTTCATAGCAACCATACCTAAGGAGGCCAAGCTGCTTTCCGTCAAAATTACAGATAAAATTGCTTACGTAGACTTCAGTGAGGAGATAAAAAGTAAACATCCAGGCGGAAGTACCGGAGAGTTAATGACCCTGAATTCACTGGTAAATTCCCTGACTGAACTGCCCGAGATTGAAAAAGTGCAGATTCTGATCAACGGTCAAAATGTGGAGACCCTGGCCGGGCACGCCGATTTGACCCAGCCTTTGATGAGAGACGAAACTGTCATCAAGAAATAGAATGACACCCCCAAAAAACGTTCCTCTGTGTTATCAATGGGGATGGTTCTTGATTAGCACAATGCGCAAATCAAGAACCATCCCCATTGCTATAATCTGGTTTTGAATATACTCCCCAGCATTTCCTTAAATGAAACATCAGGCTTTTCCTGTTCGCGTGAAGCCAGGGTTTCTCGAATATCTTGAAGAATATCCTCTCCCCGCAACAAGTCATCAAACTCGGTGTTGCGATTTTGTACCTGCTTGATCAGGTTTTGATTTTCCCATAGACTTATTTGCTTCAGATGCAGGTCCATCACCATCAGAGTATCTTCCAGACAGTTATAAAAGTACCGGGCAACATTTTCAGGGCTGGGCTCAATTAAGTTGAAGGGGAAGACATCGTTCAACACGACATCATCATAACGCAGCAAAGTTGACGTAACAGCCGAGGAAACCTTCCCATAACCCACAAATTCATGATTGTCCATCGGTACTTCGACTTCAACTTGGACCTGCCAGCAGTGATTATGGATCAGCTGGTTAGCGGCGTCTATAGTCTCACAGCGGCGTGCATCAACAAAGGCATCCAAATGCATAATCGATTCACTTAGTTCTACCCCGGTTATTTCCGGCTTATCCTCAGGAATATCCACTTTCTCAGGCTCACGCAGGGAATACTCACGTTTATCTGGCTCTGGCGAGGCCGATTCAGCCGATTCCCCCGCTATCCTTTCCGGCACCTGTTCAGGCAGGTCCAATTCCTGAGGTTCACGCAGGGAATACTCACGTTTGACCACTGGCGGCGGGGTTGATTCAGATTGCTCAACTGTTATCATCTCCAGCTTATCTTCAGTTGGGTCCATTTCCTGCGGCTCGCGCAACGAAAACTCCCGGCGCAGTGCCGGCTGCTGTTCTATTTCTGGAGTATCTGCCTGGCTCATCAGCAGGTCATTAACGCTGTTCTCCAAATCCTCAGGTTCTCGCAAAAAATACTCCCCGCGGATACTTAACAGATCCGTGATCTGGGGCTGAGGCTCTATTTCCTTCATATGTTCGCGGTTCATTTCTTGATTAAGCTCTGCTATCTCCTGTTCGATGCAAGCTATTTGCTCCCGTTGAGGCCCAACCACGTTCTGTGCGCCGACTACAATTATTCTTACTCTTTGCTCGGCATTGCTGGTGATCTCCTCCGCAATTTGCTCACCTTCCGCCATAGAGGCATTGACATATTCCTGCCTGGCCTCACA
>JBAYYO010000399.1:0-2579 GCA_041672985.1 Syntrophomonas sp.
CCTCCGATATAGCGGTTTTATCGCTGGGCGGAATAGTCTGCAACACTTCGCTGCGGGTAGGAGGGGACAAGTTTGATGAAGCTATAGTCCGTTACGTCCGCCGTGAATATAGTTTAATGATTGGGGAAAGAACTGCCGAGGAAATAAAGATGCGCGTGGGTACAGCCCTGGTCACCGAAGAAAATAAAAATCGCAGCATTGAGGTCAGGGGGCGTGACCTTTTATCTGGTTTACCCAAGACCATCACCTTAACATCTGAGGAAAGTTGGGAGGCGTTGGAAGAGCCAGTCTATGCGGTTATAGAAGCCGTAAAAACAGTGCTCGAAATAACCCCGCCTGAGTTGGCTGCAGATATCGTCAATACGGGGATAGTGATGACCGGAGGCGGCTCGCTGTTGAACGGCTTAGATAAACTGATTTCTATAGAAACTAAGTTACCGGTGAATGTGGCAGATGATCCCATATCCTGTGTGGCCATAGGCACAGGAAAAGCCTTAAACGAAATGAACGTTCTTGTCAACCACAGGCTCAAGGGAGCAAAAAGGGTACTTTAAGCTATTTTCTCCCGCCGCTGGGCGGGTTTTTTTATGAATCTACGCTAAGTAGGAGAAACTACTTGGCAGGGTTATTCTATAAGTAATGTTTTGGTAAGCAGAAAAGAGGTTCAGTATGCAAAAACGAGCCAAGGCTAACATACTAGGATGCCAGGTGGATATGGTAACAGCCGGAGACAGTTTAGCGAGGATTGAGGAATTGATCCACAGGGGGAGGCCTGCTCAGGTGATTACTCTGAATGCGGAGATAATCTACCAGGCCCAAACCAATCCGGAGTTAAAGGACATAATTAATGGCGCTGATTTAGTAACGCCAGATGGCATTGGGGTTGTTTGGGGCGGCAGGCAACTCGGGTATGATATCGAAGAAAGGGTCACCGGGATTGATCTGCTCTTGAGCTTATGTCAGGAGGCACCTGCCCGGGCCTGGACAGTCTATTTTCTGGGTTCCGCTCCCGGGGTGGCCGAAAAAGCCGCCCAACAACTGTGTTCAGACTTCCCGGATCTGCAGGTATGCGGAAGCCATCATGGTTATTTTAGTGAAGATGATATACCGGCCCTGATTAATGAAATAAAAACAGTTCAGCCCCACATCCTTTTCGTTTCGCTAGGTGCGCCCAAACAGGAGAAATGGATAAAAAAGTATATGGAGCAACTGGAGAGGCCGGTTTGCGTTGGCGTGGGGGGCAGTCTGGATGTAATAGCGGGGCAAAAAAAACGAGCACCGGGCTGGATAATAAAGCTGAATTTGGAATGGCTGTATAGATTATTAGCAGAACCCAGTCGTTTTCGGCGCCAGCTGGTACTGCCAAAATTCGTTGCTCTTATCCTGAGCAGCAAACATCAAAGGAACTAATCTGCATGCATGGGCTTCAGGGATCATTCCAATATCTGCACAGTATTTCCACACCATATGGTACAAGATAAAATCATGGCATGGCTTCAGGGCATAATGTTGCTCTGCGGGGCGATGCCTTTCATTATTAATGGATTGATGATATCTGGATAAAAATTTAATATATGATTGCATGCAATAGTATGTCCGGGGTAAAATATTAACTAAGGTCAAATAAAGTCAAAGAGGGATAGGGACATGAAGAAAAGTCTGGCTGATTGCATAGCTCAATATATTAAAGTCTTGATTACCCGAAGTGAGGACCGACAGATCGAAATACAGCGGGCAGAACTTGCCGAGACCTTTTCCTGTGTGCCCTCTCAGGTAACTTATGTTTTAGGCACCCGATTCCGGGAAGAAGACGGCTACTGTACTGTAAGCCGTCGGGGGGGGCGGGGATATGTTCGCATTACCCAATTAAAGCCTGCCGGTGGAGCGGCAGAAAACGAACCATTGCTGGCATTTCTGGATGAGTTGAATAGGAAACAATTATTAAATCAGAGGGAAAAGGAGATGCTTAAATATATAGTTGTGGCGGCGGGTGAGAATTTACCGCCGCAAGAGAAAATCAGGGTTGAACAAGGAATTGCCACTGCGTTACGACAGTTCCTGAATATCAAACCAAAGCTATAGGAGGAATTTAGATGTTATGTGATGAATGCAAGGAAAAGCCAGCCACAGTTCACCTAACGCAGGTATACAATGGGCAAATAAATGAAAGTCATTTATGTGAGGATTGTGCTGCTCAGAAGAGCGGGTTAATATTTGGTCCCAGCCATAAATTTTCCATCCCCAATATATTGGGAGGTATGTTTGGTGCTATTTATAATGTCCAGGATGTCCCCGAGTCTAGCACCAAGTGTTCCAATTGTGGCATGAGTTATCAGGATATTAAAAGGGTGGGGAAGCTGGGTTGCAGTGAGTGCTATAAAGTATACGAACCGGAATTGGAATCTTCCCTGCGAAGCATCCATGGTAACAGCAAGCATCTGGGCAAAATTCCGGTCCGGGGTGGAGAAAAGGTATTGGTAAAAAGGCAGATAGAGGAACTAAAAAACCAGATCCAGGAAGCGGTGCGAGAAGAAAAATACGAGCAAGCGGCGCAGATAAGAGATAGGGTAATAGAGATG
>JBAYYO010000400.1:0-2575 GCA_041672985.1 Syntrophomonas sp.
TATCTGCCCCGCACGTCACCGTCATTCGAGATGGAAAAGAGCAAATAATTGCCAGTATAGACTTGGTGCCCAATGATTTGATGATAATTGCGGAGGGCGGGAAAATTCCTGCTGATGGTGAGGTTATTAAAGCCAGCGATCTGTGTGTTGACGAATCCACTCTTACGGGTGAATCAGAGGGCGTTTGGAAAGTTACTATAGACAATGCCGATAAAAACAGCACTGATTACTGGCGTAAGGACTACTGCTATGCAGGAACGCTTATAACCCAGGGCAGTGCCATAATTCGAGTTGATAAGATTGGGGCAGCCACAGAATACGGTAAAATCGGTGCCAATATAGCATCTGCTCCCGTAAGCCTAACCTCTTTGTAAAAAGACCGGCACGCTTGTGAAGCTGTGTGCGGGCATTGCTGCTGTTCTGTTCGCATTGGTTGGCGCGATTACCTATTTTAATATCCCCGACCATGTGTTGGGTGACAGAATCATTAAGAAATATGGACTTCATAATGAATGGCAAGAGTGAAATAAGTATTCCTGTAGAGTTTTTTATATTTAAGGGTCTTAACTATTTATTATAATTAAGACCCTTTTTCATGAGTAAATATGTCTTTACTATCGGTGCTTAGGCCTAAAATGCGCCATCGATACAAAAGCCTTTTATAAACCCATCAGGAGAGCATGTGCTCTCCTGATAGGATAAGATCGTCTTAGTATAGTATTACTTGTTCGAGCCTTGGCCTTGACGTGCACCCAATCCTGAGCCATTGCACATGCCTGCTCCATCACCAGCGCCTTGCCCATTGCCCATACCTTGTCCACTACCGGCGCCTTGTCCATTACCCATATTATTCCCTTGCCCAAAACCTGCCCCGGCATTTTTACCTATTCTTGCTTTTCCGGTTCCGTCGCAATTGGTCTGATTATCCTGGATGGCATTATAGATGGCATCGGCACGTTCTTGAGTGAGCTTACCATCGGCTACCCGTTGGTCAAGAATTACTTTTTTCTGCTCTAGCATTTGGCTTTTGAATTCATCGAGTTTACCAGCTTCATTGGCAATTGTCCCATAAGTCTTGCCCGCAGCCCGTTCCTGATATAATGCTTCCACACTTTTACCAGTCAATCCAGCGGCGATTTCGGCAGGCGTCTGGGTGGTGGCGGCATAAGCAACCCCGCTAGCACCTAATGCCGCTATTACGGTGAACACCATCGCCAATTTCTTAAACCTTTGCATACTATCCACTCCTTTAAAAAATTTATGTTTGGGTTAGGTTATGTTTTGATTATAAGCAGCAATTGTGATAAAAGTGTGATAGAAACAAAAAAGATTGGTGAAATATAAGTTGTGGCTGGGGGTTTTTTAATGAGTGCGGAAAGTGCGGCAGGTCGATATTACGCTTCTATGCAGCAAATATATTGTATAATAATGTTTACTGTTGGTTGAGGATAAGGAGGAGTTGAAGCCTGCAAGAAATTATTTCATGACGTTTTATGCCTCGAGAAAGGAATGGAGATAAAAATGAAATCTTACCGTGAAGAACTACATTTTCATTTCCCCACCCGCAGAGGGTTGGAGAACATAACCCGGAAGGTCCAGCAGGCGGTTGATGAAAGCGGCGTAAGGGAAGGCCTGGTACTGGTAAATGCCATGCATATTACCGCCAGCGTATTTATTAATGATGATGAGAGCGGCTTGCATCATGATTATGAGGTGTGGTTGGAAAAGCTGGCGCCGGAAAAACCCTACAGTCAATATAGACATAATGGTTTTGAAGACAATGCTGATGCCCACTTGAAACGTACCGTCATGGGACGGGAGGTTGTAGTAGCAATCACGCAGGGAAAACTGGATTTTGGAACCTGGGAACAGATATTTTATTTCGAATTTGACGGGAAGCGGGATAAACGGGTTTTAATTAAGATTATTGGGGAATGAGTGGAGGTGGGCTTGAACTAGCTGCTACGATGATTAAAATGGAACATCCCCGCCGACTGTTGCAGGTTTTCCCGGTCGCTGTTGCACTGGCTGCCTAGCAAATCACCATCATTTATTCTGTTTCTTATTAATGTTTCTATTTCGAACTTGTGTCAACTTTCTTGACCCCAACTGTCACTGTGAACGTAGATTCTTCTTGTAACATTCATCACTAATAGCACTGAAAACACTAAACCTCCAATAATACCTAATGTAACTAAAAGTATATCCATACAGCAACCCTCCTTTCAAGTAATATTGTACCATATTGGGTCAATCAATTTTTAAAGGATGGTTGTTTTTAGTTTTGTCCTTTACAGATATTCAACCCCGCAATTTGGAAGGGAAAGTTTGAAAGAAATTATTTCATGAAGTTTCGTGCTTGAGCGTTCGCGAAAGGAATGGATATAAAAATGAGAAGTAGAAAAGCATTTAACACATAACACCTGGGAATCCAACATCCAATGTGGAGCGATTGGTTGAGGGCGAAGCCGAGTTTGCCCTGACCTACAATACCTTGACTTCCTACTTGTTGAACAGACCGGCGTGTGTTCCGGTTCGGGAGGCGACCAGAAGGAGCATCCCGCTGTCGATCCGA
>JBAYYO010000401.1:0-2573 GCA_041672985.1 Syntrophomonas sp.
TCGTTTATCGTGGTGCGGACAACGCGTTATAATTCTGAGCGATAGCGAAGAATCTCGTTAGCTAAAGGCCCAATATTGCGGGCTTCCAAAAGAGATCCTTCGTCGCCTGCAGCTCCTCAGGATGACATTTAGGATACTTTTTCAGTGGTCTCGGACCGTCCCCTTGTTACATTGAGGGTTTTGCATAATTCAAAAAATAACCGGCCTTTTAGAATTGTCATCCTGAGGCAACGCCTAAGGATCTTAAAGATTCTTCGCTAACGCTCAGAAGGACAGGTTGGATTTTTTCATTATGCAAAACCCTCACATTAATTGAATACATGTTTTGGGGGGAGATTTAGGGATTTTGATAGAGTATAATTAATGAGATATGAGATAGGAAACGAGGAATGGTGATTATGAAGTCTTTTAAAAAGGTGTTAATTGCAAACCGAGGCGAAATTGCAATCCGCATTATTAGAGCCTGTCATGAATTGGGGATAAGAACAGTTTCAGTTTACTCCAACGAGGATAAACTGGCTTTATTCAGGACTAAATCGGATGAATCATATTTGATTGGTAACAATAAGGGCCCGGTAGAGGCTTATCTGAGTATCGAGGAAATAATTAGCCTGGCCATTAAAAAGGCTGTGGATGCGATACACCCTGGTTATGGGTTTTTGGCCGAAAATCCAGAGTTTGCCCAAAAATGTATTGAGTCAGGGATTGAATTTATTGGGCCGACTCCAGAAATGATGGATAAATTGGGGGATAAGATTAAGTCCAAACTTATTGCTCAGAGCATAGGGGTGCCAACTATTCCAGGGGTAGAAAAAGCTATTAAATCAGACCAGGAAGCGATTAAGTTTGCCCAAAAATGTGGTTATCCGATCATGCTCAAAGCTTCTGCTGGCGGTGGGGGCAGGGGCATGAGAATTGTGAGAAATGAAATCGACCTTCTCCAGGAATTCCACAGCGCTAAAAATGAAGCCAAAAAAGCTTTTGGAATAGATGACATCTTTATTGAAAAATACCTGGAAAGCCCCAAGCACATAGAGGTTCAAGTTCTAGGCGATAATTACGGCAACATTGTCCATTTATATGAAAGAGACTGCTCCATCCAAAGAAGGCATCAGAAGGTAATCGAATTTACTCCGGCATTGTCTATCTCCGATGAAAAGAGAAAGATAATATGTGCTGATGCACTTAAAATTGCCCGGTCAGTTAAATATAGAAGTGCTGGCACCGTCGAATTTTTGCTCGATAAACAGGGCAATCACTATTTTATTGAGATGAACCCGCGCATTCAGGTTGAACATACTGTAACGGAGATTGCAACAGGCATTGATATTGTGCAAAGCCAAATCCTTATTGCCCAGGGTTATAAGCTGAATTCCAGGGAAGTGGGCATCCCCCGGCAGAGTGCCGTCAAAACTAGAGGCTATGCGATACAATGCAGAGTTACCACTGAAGATCCCACCAATAGCTTTGCGCCTGACACTGGCAAGATTGATGTCTATAGGACCGGGGCTGGATTTGGGATAAGGCTTGACGGCGGCAATGGATACACTGGTTCAGTAATAAGTCCCTACTATGATAGCTTATTAGTTAAAATCACATCGTCGTCCAGGACATTCGAAGACGCGATAAATAAATCCCAACGAGCCATTCGCGAAACGGTTATCAACGGGGTTAAGACTAATGAAGCGTTTTTACTTAATGTTCTTTCTCATCCCAGGTTCATAAATGGTGAATGTGATACGGGCTTCATTGATGCGACCCCGGAACTTTTTGATATAGCGCCTCGAGAAGACCAAGAAGCCCAAATTCTAAACTTTATTGGTGAAAAAGTTGTTAATGAAAGCAGAGGCGTTAAAAGAGACTATGATATACCGAGAGTGCCTAAAATTAATGGCAATTATAAACTTACCGGCACCAAACAAATTCTAGATAAGAAGGGTCCCCAGGGAGTTGTTAAATGGATTCAATCCCAAAATAAACTGCTGCTAACTGATACAACTATGCGCGATGCTCATCAATCATTGACAGCAACCAGGATCAGAACTGTTGACATGCTGCGGATTGCTGAAGCTACTGCCTATTTTGGCAAGGATCTGTTTTCTTTAGAGATGTGGGGTGGGGCTACCTTTGATGTTGCTTACCGTTTCTTGCACGAATCCCCCTGGGAAAGATTAGCCGAACTTCGTCAGAGAATACCTAATATAATGTTTCAAATGCTGCTCCGGGGTGCCAATGCGGTAGGGTATACCAATTACCCCGATAATGTAGTCCGGGAATTCATTAAAGAGTCCGCCGAGGCTGGAATTGATGTATTTAGAATATTTGATTCCTTAAATTGGCTCAAAGGCATGGAAGTAGCTATCGATGAGACATTAAAGAGCAATAAAATTGCCGAGGCATGCATCTGTTACACAGGAGATATCTTGGATGAATGCAAAGATAAATACTCCCTGGCTTATTATGTAAAGACTGCTAAAGAGATTGAGAAAACGGGGGCCCACATTCTTGGAATTAAGGACATGGCAGGACTTTTGAAACCTTATGCAGCCGTACGATTGATTAAGGCCCTAAAG
>JBAYYO010000402.1:0-2572 GCA_041672985.1 Syntrophomonas sp.
GAGAGCCATCAAATAAACTATTTATAGCTGTTCACGGAAACATGTCCAGCAAAGATGATGATGCAATAGTAATATTCGCAGAAGAAGCAACTGACAAAGGGTATCAGGTACTTAGCTTTGATTTGCCGGAACATGGAGATCGTATAGGTGAAGATTATACTTGCAAGGTTCAAAACTGTGTTAGTGATCTTACTGCCATTGTGGTATACGCGCAAACTATTTCAAGTAATATAAGCTTATTTGCCTGCAGTATGGGGGCATATTTTAGTTTGCTTGCATACCGGGATTTGCCGCTCGAACAATGTCTGTTCCTATCTCCTGTGTTGAACATGGAACGCATCATAAATAATATGATGAAATGGTTCAATGTAAGCGAGGATAGATTAAAAGCTGATAAGGAAATTGAAACGCCCATCGGACAGACACTTTATTGGGATTATTACTGCTATGTAAAATCCCACCCGGTTGACACTTGGAATAAAACGACCGCGATTCTTTATGGTTCCAATGACGATATTTCTGAATTTGATGTGGTTTCTGAATTTGCCAAAAGATATCATTGCGGGTTACAGGTGTTGGAAAATGGTGAGCATTATTTCCATACTGATGAACAGCTGCAGTATTTTAGGCAGTGGCTAAGAGATAATATCTTCGGATGTCAAGGGCATGGAGTTATTGACTCTCGTCAGGCAGAGGAATGGTAGGTGAATTACAAAAATGCGGATGTCTATGATCTGGAGGGGTAATAGGTAAGCCTATGCTTAATTGCAGTAGCCTTGAAAAAGGAAAAGAAGTATTCAATATTACGTAAATGATATTCTTGATAAAAGATGTTATAATCTGTATATAGATTGATTATTTTCCTTCTAAATTGCTGATACTATACATATTGTATAAGAGCAAATTTAGAAGGTGATATGGTATGGATAAGAAGATTGATTGTGATGAAATCCCTGTTAATAGTTCTCAAGAGGAGGAGGATAAAATGCCAGCACTTGCAAAAGATGATCAGCATAAAGGGCTATCTTTATCATTAAAAAAACTAAATGAAATAACAGTTAAACCTAAGGTTGAAAACGGGAAAATATTGCTTGATAAAAACAATAAAGATCATCGTTATATAGTAGAAGAGGAATATTAACTCATAAATGTTTGTTGATATTGGTGAAATATTTTGGCTTACACTTGAATATGAAGATATACCAAATGAATCCAAAAGAAGACCAGCAATAATCATTGATAAAAAAGAGGATAGCTTATTTATTTTAGTTTCAACTACATCGCAATCTCCTAGTGATCTGCCGTCTTATTTTGATGGGTTTAAAATACCAATTTATAATTGGCGGAAAATTGGCTTATTAAAACCATCATGGGGATTGGGTTATAGATTAATTGAATTAACAGAAAACGAATTGAAAAGTGTAATTAAAAAAACGGATTATATAGGACGTCTGAGTGAAAATGATTTACAGTATTTAATTAGACAAATTGAACTTAAACATAACTAAGACCTCTCAACAGAGGTCTTTTATATTAGCCTTATCGGTGCCATATAATGCCGATAATTTTATCTGATATTAATAGAATATTTCTGGATAAATATAATGTTCCCAGGGAATAAGACACAAAGGTTACACAGGGACGTTGTTTATGTAACACCTCAAAACTTTTAGCTTTGTTACAGAAAGAACGTCCCTATGTGCGCGTGCCTGACCTTAACCTGGGATAAGGCTAAGTACTTGTATGATGACATTTTTAAATAGTCAGAGAACCAACACAGGGTTATCACAACGTTGCTTGATGTTCATAGGGATGTGGTTTTATGTCCAGTAGAATACAAGATGATTCAATATTGAATAATTGTTTCTATTCAGACAATGCAGGGTTAATCAGTGAATCCTGCATCTAAAAAAGTGTTGGAGAGGGGAAATTAAACCCATGCTTAATAAAATTATAATGAATAGAAAGCTCTCTATAACCTTGGCATTAATAGTAGTGGCAGCAGCGGGTTTGGCGGCCTATTACATTACAGCTTTAAGGGCAAATTCGGCTTCCGGAACGGTTGTAGAAGTAAGCGCTTTGAATACTACCGGGCATGGAGTGAAGATCGATACGGGGTTTCTGCTTAAATGCTCGGAACCTATAAACGAGCAAGCGGTCAGAAATAGCATTGCGGTGACACCATTAATGAACTATACACTTAAACACCAGTCAGGAAATCAATATATTCTGAAGTTTGATGAGAAGCTGAACCCCGATTCAATTGTAAGCTTTAAGCAGATTGATACAGTCAAACCTTATTCATGGGCTTTTCAGACTGAGAATGTCTTTCGGGTGACTCAGACACTTCCCGCTGACAAGTCTAAAATGGTTCCTGTCAATACTGGAATAGAAATCAGTCTGTCTTACATGGATGTCGCAGATTTCCAGAACAGCTTTAAGATTGAACCGACTGTGGCCGGAAAATTTGAAAAGCACGGCAAGACCTGGGTTTTTGTCCCCGATGGGCTTCAACCTAACACCCTTTATAAGGTTACGGTAGATAAGGGCCTGAAGTCATCGGGCGGTGAGC
>JBAYYO010000403.1:0-2545 GCA_041672985.1 Syntrophomonas sp.
TGGTGGAGGCGATTTTGGCCGACTAGCAGGCAAAATGGGCATTGATAAGCCGGTTTAAATCTATTATGCCGCGACAAAATATGACAGAACTTTCGCACTCGACTTAAGGCAAGCCGCATAATGGCCCTGACGACAAGCAATTATCTATTGTCAGCGGCGAAAGTTGGATTATAAAAACTTGGAGGTAGGTATGGCAAAACCTGTAGTTGCAATTGTGGGTCGCCCCAATGTGGGCAAATCAACGCTGTTTAATCGACTGGTAGGGTCACGCAAAGCTATCGTAGAGGATATCCCCGGGGTTACCCGCGATCGGCTCTATGACAGTTCGGATTGGGCGGGAAGGGAATTTGTAATTATCGATACCGGCGGGATACGTTTTGATGAAGGAGATATTTTTACACGCGAAGTAAAACTGCAAGCGGAGCTGGCCATCGAAGAAGCTGATGTTATCCTCCTGGTAGTGGATGTCAGAGACGGAGTAAGCCATGAAGATGAACAGGTCGCTAATATGCTTCGCAAAAGTAAAAAACCAGTCGTTTTAGCTGCTAATAAAGTAGAGAACTTTGATCGTCAGCTGGACTATTATGAATTCTACAAACTGGGACTGGGTGAACCCATTCCAGTATCGGCTATGCATGGCAGAAATATTAATGAACTTTTAGATGCGGTTATTGCAGAATTTGCACCGGCAGCAGAATATCTGGAGGATACGGAAGCGATCAAAATTGCGATTGTAGGCCGCCCCAATGTAGGAAAGTCATCGCTGGTTAATGCCCTGCTGGGGGAGGAACGGGTTATCGTCAGCGATATGCCTGGTACCACCCGGGATGCTATCGATACACCTTTTGTATATGAGGGCAACAAATATATTTTGATTGATACAGCCGGTATCCGAAAAAAATCACGCATAAAAGAAGCCACAGAAAGATATAGCGTAATAAGGGCCTTGAAAAGCGTAGAACGCGCTGATGTGGTTTTGACACTGTTGGATGCCAGCGAGGGGGTCATCGAGCAGGATAAAAGGATTGCCGGCTATGTACATGAACAGGGCAAAGCCAGCATAATCGTAGTAAACAAATGGGACCTGGTAGAAAAAGATGGGCAGACCATGAATAAGTTCGATAAAGATATCAGGGAAGAACTTAAATTCTTAGCTTATTGTCCGATATTATATGTCTCTGCCCTAACCAGGAAGAGAATATTTAAAATCCTGGAATTAGTGGAGTTTGTGTCTGGACAACACAATCGCCGCATTAAAACTTCAGAACTGAACCAGGTTATTAATGAAGCGATGTTATTAAATCCATTGCCAGGCGGGGGCGGCAAGAAAATCAAGATATACTATACTACGCAGGTACAGACTGCGCCGCCGGCCTTTGTTTTTTTCGCCAATTACCCTGAGAAGGTACACTTTTCATATCTGCGCTACTTGGACAATGTTTTGCGCAAGAATTTTGGTTTCGAGGGCACACCCATCAGATTGATGGTCCGCAAACGCGATAACCAGGAATAAGAGAAGTTGGGGAGGATAACATGAAAGAGATCTTGCTGATCCTATTGTGCTATTTTTTGGGGGCCATCCCATTTTCCTATATTTTCAGCCGACTGCTGGGCGGGGTTGATATTAGAGCCCGAGGAACCGGAAACGTTGGCGCTACCAATGTTTTGCGAACACTGGGAATCAAGATCGCCATAGCTTCTCTAACGGGAGACCTGTTAAAAGGGCTAATTGCAGCCGGGCTGGGACTATATTTCGGAGGAGAAGGAATGGCTGCCGTTTGTGCAGTAGCAGCCGTAGTCGGACATTGTTGGCCGGTATTTCTGGGCTTCAAAGGTGGAAAAGGAGTGGCTACCGCAGCTGGGGTTATATTTTACTTGATGCCCATGCTGGGCCTGATTCTGGTTGTGGTTTTTATTACCATAATTTTTTTCAGCCGTTTTGTTTCGCTCGGGTCAATCTGCATAGCGGCCCTATTGCCAGCATTAGCTCTTATCATGTCTCAGCCCTGGCAGTATGTTATCATGAGTGTGATTATGGCCGGAATGGTAATATTCCGCCACAGAACGAATATTGAACGGTTGCGCCATGGTACCGAGAAAAAGATAAACGAGAAAGCAATTTAAACATATTATGGGGGTAAATATGGAAAAGGTGTGTGTATTAGGAGCAGGCAGCTGGGGTACGGCTCTAGCGGCCCTGCTGGCTAAAAATAATTATCAGGTTTCACTGTGGGGCTTGGTGGAGGATGGAGTGGAAACAATTGCCCGGGATCGCGAGAATCATAAGTTTCTTCCCGGTATAATTATTCCGGATAAAGTTAGTCCAACTACCAATATGGCTGAAGCTATGGAAGGTGCCAAGTGGTTAATTTTGTCAATTCCCACCCAGGCACAAAGGGAAGTACTAGAAAAGGCTCAAAGATATTTGCTGCCAGATATATATATAGTAAATACCGCCAAAGGTCTGGAAATAACGACCGGAATGAGGATGAGTCAGTTAACCGCCGAGGTTATAGGAGAGGAAATAAAGGAGCGATATGCGGTA
>JBAYYO010000404.1:0-2541 GCA_041672985.1 Syntrophomonas sp.
GTTTATTTCCCTCAAAGTACGTCGGTATTCAATTGCCAGAGGGCCTGCGGTTTCTTTACTGACAAGATCCATAGCTTGTTGAAAACTGTAACCTGCCCGCAAAGAATTTGACATTCCAGTCAGCGATTCTCCTATTTCACTGTTTAATAATTCTGCTCTGGCCCGCTTTTTGCGATATACTACAAATGCGGGAGTTAGCGCTCCTATTAAAGCCAAAATGAGAATTGGTGAACCTTCTCCAAACAATAATAAGCCAATCAGTCCACAGGCAACAGCACTTAAGATATTTAGACCAATGAATTCTTCAACACGCAACATCAGATCAGCTTTAGTTAGTTCATTTTCTAACCTTTTGGTAAAGGATAGATTTACAAAACTTTTGCCCATGGCACTAAGTATACTAGAGACATCTAACTTGGGCCGAATTATGCCTTTCCCCACACTATCTTCCTTAAATTCCTTGGCAATGTTATCCAGCCTCATGCTTATGTGTTCTTGTTCCCGAATCCTTACGAGATTCAATCCGATTACCAAAAAAACCACCGTTAAAAACGTTAGTACGCTGATAATTATCTCCATCATTATTTCCCCCATTATACCTCGTCGGGTCGAAATATTTCCTTATCCAGTTTAATTCCTTCAGTTTCAATCCGTTCCAACACTTTAGGTGTGATTCCAGTAGCATAATGACGCCCAGTAACCTTGCCATTATTATCAACACCTTTCTGTTCGAACAGGAAGATGTCCTGCAATTGAATAACATCACCTTCCATCCCCAGCAGCTCAGTGATATGGGTAATAACCCTACTGCCATCACGAAGACGATTTTGTTGGATGACTATATCTATTGCTGAAGAAACTTGCTGTCGGATAGCTTTTAACGGCAGATCCATACCTGCCATCATAACCATAGTTTCCAGACGGGCTAACATATCCCGCGGTGAGTTGGCATGGCCAGTTGTTAGTGAACCGTCGTGTCCAGTGTTCATGGCCTGCAACATATCCAAGGCCTCTCCTCCGCGTACCTCACCCACTACGATTCGGTCAGGGCGCATACGTAAACAGTTGCGAACCAAATCCCTGATAGTAATAGCCCCTTTGCCTTCAATATTTACCGCTCTCGACTCCAGACTAAGAACATGTTCCTGACTCAGTTTCAGTTCGGCCGCATCTTCCACGGTTACAATTCGCTCATTATTAGGAATATATCCAGTTAATACATTAAGCAGAGTTGTTTTACCACTGCCGGTTCCTCCTGAAATTATTATATTGAGACGAGCTTTTACTGCCGCCTCCAAAAATTTAGCCATCAGTGGATTTAAAGTACCGAAGCGCATTATATCATTTATATCGTAGGGATTAGCAGAAAATTTTCGTATGGTGATGCTGGGACCTTTAAGTGACAAAGGAGGAATTATGGCATTAACGCGTGAACCGTCGGGCAGCCGCGCATCAACCATGGGCTGGCTCTCGTCAATTCTCCTCCCAATTGGCGATACGATTTTATCTATAATGTGCATAACATGCTCGTCGTCACGGAAAACTACGTCAGTAAGATATAGTTTGCCCCCCCGTTCTACATATACCTGTTTGGGGCCGTTGACCATTATTTCAGTCACTTCTTCGTCATGCAACAGACATTCAATCGGACCTAATCCTAAAACTTCATCCATAATTTCTGCAGCAATTATCTGTCGGTCTGAAAAAGGCAGAAAAATGGCGTCTCTTTCTAACATCCCTAACACCATTTCTCGAGTTTTGTCTGCCAATATTTCTTGAGAAAGCTCATTTTGCTTCCATTCTTTTTCAATCATATCTATTATTTCTTGATGGATTTTAATTTTTAGATCAGCATACTTATCAACCTTTTGTTCTCTATGCGATTTTTCTAACTTATATGGAATCTTATCTTGTTTGTTTGCTTTCTGTGTTCCTTGCAATCGCTGTGCCAGTGACATATGCCCCCACTCCTATTTAAAAAATTTCCTAATAATCGGGTTTCTTACTCCTTTTCCCTTCTCTGCTCGCAAGTCGTTCTGATACCCCTTATCATCAATAACTAACTGTGCTACCCGCTGCACAGCTCTGCTAACCGTTGTCTGGGGATGGCTAAGGATAAAAGGTATCCCTTTATTGGCAGCATTCACAACGGTATTACCTTCGCTGGGTACTTCTTCAGCAGCCAGAAAGTCAATCGTTTTCTCCACATCGCGTATGTCAACTCCAAATTGTTTGGCCCCACGATTAATTACTAATTTAGTTTTGCCGCTGTGGTGTAAAGTGTCTAATAGATTAAGGCTTAGTTTAACGTTCTTAACTGCTGGTAAATCCATAGACATAACCAGAATAATCTGATTGGATGCATCCAATGCAGTTAGCAGTGTATCGGAAATATAGGGAGGTGAATCAATAACTATGTAGTCAAAGGTCTGTCTCATAATAGTTATTATTTTATCCACTTGCTCCGGCGTTATCAGTTCGGCATCCTCAGGACGCAGAGGGGCTGCCAAAATCTTGACGCCAGAATTATGAGGTATTAAA
>JBAYYO010000405.1:0-2534 GCA_041672985.1 Syntrophomonas sp.
GGAATCATGTGAGCTATAACGATACCTCCAAAAGCAATGTTCGCATTTATATTTCTGGTATCATAGCCCCAACGGCCTAATATCTTGTGGTTAAACCAATCGGCTCCCAATTCCCGGCAGGCCCAATAACAAAGGATAGAACCCAGCACAGCACCCAGCAGGGAAACCACGAATCCTATTTTGACACCAAATAAGATCACCGCTGCAGCCACTAAAATCGCGTAGGGAAATATGGGGAACGCAGCCTGGATTATAAAGAGAAATAAAGCAACCAGTGGTGCGAGATAGCCAAAAGAGCGAAGGTATTCGTTAACGTAACTCAAATGATGAAGATGATGCACACTTTATTCCTTTCCCCAAAAGTAACCGTTTTATTTTACGCCTAATTTCATATCACATGCTACAGCGATCCTTAATTGTACTCTTCTTAGATAATATTATGATTTAAACGTTTCAGCAAGTATAGCTGCCAAGCAAGTTTATCCGTACATTACCGGCTGGCTGGGAAAACGTTCATAAGATAAGGGAAGCCCTTGCAAGCGGCGCCAGCGGGGACGATTCTTGACTTGCGCCTGTTCACCAATTCCAGGTGCAAGTCAAGAACTGCTTACTTGCGCTCGCAACCCCCGCCTTTAATTATTTGCTCCGGTTGGGGTTACGGTAAGCATTCGAATTTCTCGGAGCACTCGAGTTTCTCGGGGCATTTGATTTTCTTGGTGGATTAGACTTTCTTCGGTAACCTGCAGACTGGTTTTTACCTTTATTAATATTCTTTAATGGTATCGGAGGGGCCTCCGACAAAACTGGTAAGGGCTTATCTTCCGGTTCCCGGGTCAGCATTTTCAAGGCAGCCGCCAGCAGGGTAACGGAATCGTGCTCTTCTATTAAACCCTCAGCCAGACTTTTATAAGAATTAATATCTTCCTTGGCGGCAACTCCAAGCAAGTTTTCCACAACTGCTCGTTGTAACCCCACCAGTGCATCGGTTTGCGTAGGCATCGGTTTGCGAATTATTCTATGCTTGATTAACTCTTCGATATATTTGAGGTGGCCGATTTCGCGGGGCGTAACAAAAGTAATTGCCAAGCCAGTCTCTCCCGCTCGCCCGGTCCTGCCAATGCGATGCACATAACCCTCTGGATCTTGAGGTATATCAAAGTTATAAATATGGGTGACTCCGCTGATATCCAGACCGCGGGCTGCTACATCGGTGGCCACCAGAATATCAATAGTCCCATTCTTAAACTTGCGCATGACTATATCTCTCATGCTCTGAGTCAGATCACCATGGATACCATCGGCCGCATATCCACGTTTGCTTAAAGCTTCGGCAATTTCATCCACCCTGCGCTTGGTGCGGCCAAATACAATCGCCAGATCCGGGTTTTGAATATCCAGCAAACGGCACAAGACATCCAGTTTCTGCCTCTCGGGTGTTTCAATATATTGTTGTTCAGTGTTAGAAACGGTTACTTCGCGGGGATCAATATGAATCATTTCAGGATTTTTCATAAATTCCCGGGCCAGAGTCTGTATATGATGGGGCATGGTCGCTGAGAAAAGCAGGTTTTGGCGTTCCCCCGGCGCTTGTTTTAGTATTTCCTCTATATCTTCCTTAAACCCCATGTTAAGCATTTCATCGGCTTCGTCCAGGACCAGCATCTTAATCTTATCGAGCCTGATGGTCCTTCTTCTCAGATGATCCATCAGGCGTCCCGGGGTACCAACAATTATGGGGGGACGATTTTTGAGTGCCCTTATCTGCCGATCTATCTCCTGGCCTCCGTAAATGGGCAGTGCCCGTATCTTTTTATTATGGCCTATTTTATTGAGTTCCTCGGCCACCTGCATAGCCAGTTCACGCGTAGGGGTAATCACGATCCCCTGAATTGCTTCCACGTCATTTTCACATCTATCGACCAAGGGTATTCCATAAGCAGCTGTTTTCCCGGTGCCCGTTTGCGCCCTGCCGATCAGATCCCGGCCGGTCAGAGCTAAAGGTATGGTCATTTCTTGTATGGGGGTAGGTTCTTCAAATCCCATATTACTCAATGCTTCAATAATAATGGGTGCAATCTGTAAATCACTGAATGTTTTCAATATTTCTATTTCTCCTTTAAATGTATATTTTCTTTAGCATAAGTTTACCCGTTTAGCTTGTTTTTATTGCCTTCGGGACGGGTTAAGTATTAATTATCTCATGTCCACAGGGCATTGTATAGATAAAATCTTATCAGAGTTTATTCAAGCGTCATTGGTTTCGGTTCTTGATGCAGATATTATAGGATATAATTGACTTTAGGTAATAAAGGAATATTACCTCGTACGCTGGTCGCCAGCAGATAAAACTCTGGAACGGAGGCTATACATGAAAAGACTAATCAGTTATTTCTTTGAGGGACTGCTCTTCATGGTTCCTATCGCCCTGACCTTCTATATCTTCTATATTTTATTTGTAAATATAGATGGTCTTTTAAAAATTCCCCTTCCCGGACTGGGGGTAATTCCTGGAGTGGGCTTTGTTGCCACCCTGC
>JBAYYO010000406.1:0-2524 GCA_041672985.1 Syntrophomonas sp.
CCGCCCTAGTCACCTATTATTTCCTGTAACAGAAAACGCATTGGAGGTATTGGTCTTGAAAACAATCAATACATATTATGATGACTGCGCAAGTTTGGAGAAGTTTGTTAGAAACAACCAGGAGCTGCTGTGGTCCGCCCATAACAGGGCAGTTATGGTGCAGGTTTTTAGTGGTATTTGTGATGAGTATTATTTGCTCACCATCTCAAAACAGATCCGTGAACTGATTCCGGGCGCTCAAGTAATTGGGACAACCACCAGCGGAGAGATTATGAATGGATTGGTCAGCGGGCTAAAAACCGTGCTTTCCTTTTCGGTTTTTAGTCACAGTGAAGTTAAGGCAGTCTTCGCCGAAAAAAAAGACGAGGATGATTATGAGTTGGGACGGTCGATTGCGACCAGGCTAAACAGCGATAAAGCCAAGGTATTAATCCTGTTTGCGACCGGGTTAAAGGTGAACGCCAGCCAATTGTTGAAAGGGGTTCAGTCCGTAAACTCCGATTTGCCAGTAGCAGGAGGCAATGCGGGAGATAATCGCACCAATACTCAATGCCTGGTATGTTGCAATGAAAAGGTTAGTGACTGCGGAGTGGTTGGAGCTGTTCTTGAGAGCGATAATTTAATGGTTACGTGTCACAGCCACCTAGGCTGGCAGCCCATAGGCAAAGAAATGACAATTACCCGAGCAGAAGGCTCGCGGGTATACACAATTGACCATATACCTGCCTATCAGGTTTATCATCAATACCTGGGGATCGAGACGAAATCCAATATTTTTAGGGTAGTTGAATTTCCGCTGACCATTTGCAGACAGGATATTACTATCGCCAGGGCACCGTTTTTGCGATATGAGGATGATTCAATTGGCTTTTTCGGTGCCATTGCTGAGGGGGAAAAGGTGCGCTTAAGTTTTGGTCATGTAGAGATGATTTTGGAAAGAATGGACTGCTTGCTGCAAGTAATCAAGCAAAAACCTGTCGAGAGTATTTTTGTATATTCCTGTGCTTCCAGGAGAGGTTTTCTCCAGAAATTGGCTCCGATGGAAACGCTGCCGCTTCAGAATATTGCTCCTACGGTAGGATTTTTTACCGGTGGGGAGTTCTTCCATACCAATGGCAGTAATCAATTGCTTAACACTGCCATGACGGTACTGGCACTATCAGAATCAAGCAGCAAAAAGGAGGTCTTGAGGCCGGAAACAAAGGCAGAGATATCTTCTGGACAAGCGGCTCGTGAAATTGCAGCTATCAAAGACAATATCGCTGGCAGAAGCACCGAAATACTAATGGCGTTGGCCTGTTTAGTCAACACGGTAACAAATGAGTTAAGTGAAAAAACGGCTGAACTGCAGATGGCGAACGAACAAATACAATACGCCAGCAGCCACGATGCTCTTACCGGGCTTTATAACCGCAGTTTTTTGAACCAGGCAATGAAACGGATGGAAGGGGCGTCAGTTGGAATCATAATGTGTGATGTGGATAGACTTAAATTTATCAATGATTCATTCGGGCATAGCCATGGAGATGCGCTTCTGCAAGCTACTGCGGGTATTTTAAAATCATTGTTTGGACCGGAAGATGTGGTCGCCAGAATCGGAGGTGATGAATTTGCGGTACTTATGCCCAACAGTTCGCGAGCGAGTGTTGAAGATTATGTACAGCGGCTTCGTCAAGCTATTGATGTTTACAATGCTGGGAATCCCGCATTTCCATTGAGCTTGTCGGTGGGGTTTTCGTACTGTGAAGATGAGTTAGCAGAGACAAGCACGTTGCTTAAAGAGGCCGACAACAAAATGTATTGGGAAAAACTCTACCATAGACAAAGCACTGGTAGTGAGCTAGTGGATACCCTGATGAGGAATCTTGACGAGAGGAACATTATTATTGAGGAACATTGCAATCGTCTGCAGGAGCTATTTATTGCGTTAGAATTGGAGAGCGACTTTCCCCAATTTAATGTGACCGATCTGTTTACCTTCATCCGTTTTCATGACATGGGCAAAGTCGCCATTTCAGATCAGATTCTCTTTAAGCCGGGGCAATTGAACCCCGAGGAAATAAAAGAAATGCAGAGACACTGTGAGATCGGCTATCGTATTGCCCTATCTTCAACCGACCTCCGCCCTATTGCGGACTGGATATTGAAACATCATGAATGGTGGAATGGGCAGGGTTATCCCTTGGGACTAAAGGGAGAGGATATTCCGCTTGAGTGCAGAATCCTGGCTATTCTAAGTGCCTATGAAAACATGACCAGCGATCGCCCGTACCGCAAGGCAATGAGCCGCGAGGCCACGATTGCGGAAATAAGGCGGAACGCCGGTACACAGTTTGACCCGGTTCTGGTAGACAAGATTATACTAAAGATGGAAAAAGATGGATGCGAAAGGGAATAATCGCGCATCTAGTCCCCTATCTATAATCCGCCGTTTTCGTAATAATCATCAGCTTGTACTGACCAGGAGGGAGCATACTCTTCCTCGGGCCAGTTCAATATTCAGGGAACAGAATACGATATTCCT
>JBAYYO010000407.1:0-2520 GCA_041672985.1 Syntrophomonas sp.
ATTAGCTTTGCGTATTTGGTAACCATTGCGTAATTCATCCGTAATATACGATAATGGTTTTAGTTGATAATGCTGTAAACCATAGAACCGGGTATTCAAAATTGGAAGCACATCATATCCGCTTTCACTTTTAACAGCCAACGCAATTATTCTATTATCTCTGTCGTATATTAGTTTTTCATAATGCTCGGCTTTTAATATGTTTTTCCCTTCTATAACTTCTTGTTCGAAATTCGAAACACTACCCATTTCGGCTTTAGTGAGCTTACCGTTAATATACCTGTATACAGCAATACCCACTGGTCTTTCTCCGCTCTTGATAGGAAAAACATATCCGGCTAAACTCAATGCCTGATCTTCTCCCTGTTTGCTATTCAAGAAATCCTCTGAAAATATATAGAAAGGAATTCCTGCACCTAAAGTAGCATCCGCAAAAGATTCTGCTTCTGATAATCCCCAATTCATTTTATCCACTTCCAAAGGTGCTTTCGACTCTTCAAAAGACTGTTCTATATATATTTTTTCACTAACATCAAGTTGGACCTGATTTTCTAATTCAACAGCCTTTGAAATAGTTGTTTGCATTAATACAAGCGAGCAGACCATTACTGCCAATATAGTGAACTTAAAATATACCTTCATTATTTAGTCCTCCTATAAATTACTGTATAACATAAATATCTTTAACGGTTGCAACCCAATTACTGGTATAAGCACCCCAACTACTATAATAATACTCACCATCATCTGGTTCCATATAGTATATATCAAATTGGTTTGTTTCAGTGTTTTGATAATAACCGCGAACAACTTGAGCATGGGCACTTCTACTTGATATTATTGGTTGATTATTATTAATTTGGCTCTTAATAGTAGTAGATAGTGGAGCACTACTTGAAGAGGTAGCGTTTAAATTCCAATTAGAAGTTAAGGAATTCCTTATTTGTATACAAGTTGCTCCTTGAGATTGTGAAATATGGGTCAGGATTGCTGTAAATTGTTGCAACAATATCATATTGACTAGCATTAATACCAAACCAACCTAAAACTGATTGCTCACAAGCTGCCCAGCACCAACTCCATCCTTCCTGTGAACATTGAGGCACAGATAATAGTTTATAACCTACAGAAGCTGATGCAGGCAAAGCGAACAATGAAGTCGTTATAAACATTAAAATAAACACGGTTATTTTAGTCTTCCTTAGCATCTTTTATAACTCACTCCTTTAATAAACTAATCCTTGGTATCGCCGGGGGCATATTTCGTGATATGTCAGGCCGGTTATGCCTACAATTTGTCTTATGCTCAAATCTTCCATTCCCTTAAGTTGCTTGATTACTTTTCTTCGCTGAACCATCCCCGCTTGCCACCTATTTAGCTACCTGCACGCCTTCTCCCATTTTTAACAATTCATCTTCACTAGCAGTAGTAGCAATAGTAATTACCCTGTCACCTTTTATCACAACAAGAGCACGGGGATAAGGACCTTCTTCAAGATCTTTTATGAATCCTTGATCGCCATTAGACAAGGATACGGTCCGGAAGCCGTATATACCTCCAGCCTTACTAGCAGCAGGAGTAGGCTTAGATAAAGAAACAACGGTGTTATAATTACCGCCTTCATATTTTACTACGGACATGGTCACCCAACCGATCTTTTGGTCTGAATCTGACCAATCTGGTTCCGCCTTAACAGTATTGACCAGCGTGTTTGTTGCTCCTGCAGGGTCTACTGATAAATAAGCAATTTCACTACCCTGAGATTTGGCCACAGCCTGAGGATCAGCTTTCTCATATTGAGGTTCCTTCGGCGGCAGTAGCAGCGGAACTAATGGGGGATGATTCGCCACATTGAATGTTTCGGGCAAGCTAACTTGGATATTGCTAGATGAACCTACCATGGCTGTCACTAGAGCAGCTATTAGAAAAACCGACACAAGTGAAATACCCAAAAAGCTTTTTAACCATTTTTTCATCGAATATACCTCCTTAGGCAATCAAGGGGACGGTTCTCCTGATCGGTTAATTCTGGCTTTAGGCCTTATATACTTCGTGATATGTCAGGCCGGTTATTCGTACAATTTGCCTTATGCTCAAACCTTCTATTCCCTTGAGTTGCTTGATTGCTTCTCTCCGCTCCATTTGTGGCATCCGTTGCAAAGCAGGAATCGAATGTCCTTTTAGTTTTTCCATTATCAAATTAATAGCTGCATCCTCATTTAATCTTTTTTGCTCAGCATCTTCCAAGCAATGATCTTCATTATTTTCAGCCTCAAACATTCGCATGTTTTCTATTGCTTGCTTCTTTTGGTTTGCAAATAAGTCCAGCACCAGTGAAACCTGGGTCAATCCGGGTGGGAATTCTGGGCAACCATAATAAACCCTACAACTGCTCCATATGTACTCTTCAGGTTTATTGACTATCTGGGCTTTTACCGGATTCAGGTGGACATAACGCACCACGGTCAGCAAGTAGCGGTCATCTTCAACATTTTCGCTCTTGAAACGGTCCTGGAATA
>JBAYYO010000408.1:0-2510 GCA_041672985.1 Syntrophomonas sp.
CGAACAGCTATTTCTGGCTAACCCGCTCATAGACAATAACTTTGGTCTGGCCTGCTCCCTGTTAACTGGGAGTTTGCTGGGTCACCCCACTCTGGAAGAACCCAGCCGCCGCCTGTTGCTCTTATGGTTGGAAGGAAGCCGGGAGGCACGCCTGCCTTCTTTACGTCGCCTGGGTCTGTCCCCCAGTAGAATTACCAAATATAACGCCCGGCACATGCTGCGCTCGCTGGTGGAAGTCTGCCGCCTGGCAGGTTACAAGGGACTGGTAATATCTATTGACGATATGGAAATTATGGTGGGGGCAGATAGTACTGAAGCGATACGGTATACCCGTTTGAAGCGTGAAGACGCCTATGAGAGTATTCGGGAATTAATTGATGATATTGATACCTTGAAAAACACCATGTTTGTGTTTTCATTCGAGCGCAGTCTGATAGATAATGTTAAGGCCGGATTGAAGTCTTATCAGGCATTATGGATGCGCATCCAAAATGAAATCGAAGGTGCTCGCTTCAACCGTTTTGCCGACATTGTGGATCTAGACCGTTTAATTGACGAGGTCTATACCCCGGAAAGCTTGGTGGAAATGTCTGTTCGTCTGGCCTCAGTGATAAATCGCCTGGACGAAGGAGCCCGCCCCATAAATTTGAGCACCGCCGAAGAACTCCACGCTCGGGCTCGTTTTGGTAAAGTATCTCTGCCCCGTCAAGTGAATCGGACTACTGTTGAGAAAGGAGCTGATCGATAATGGATTTTGAAGCTCAGAGAGTAATTGAAGCCTTGCGTTCGGGAGTATCTTCCCGCTCGGTAGGACACTATTTTTCCTCCGCCCGACCTGAATTAATGCAGGAATTGTCCCGGAAAATGGATCGAGTTATAAATACCGAAGAATCCAGTGGTATGGTGATTTCAGGTAAATACGGTGAGGGCAAAACTCACCTCCTGAATACCATGTTTAATCTAGCCCAAAACAACAATATGGTCGTTAGCTTGGTTTCCCTGAGCAAGGAAACTCCCTTTGATAAGCTCTATCTAGTTTACCAGAAACTGATAAGCAATACTTACCTGCCCCAACGGCTACAGCCCGGATTTCAACATGTGTTGCAAGACATTACCCCTAATAGTCCGATAGCTCAGGATATAATTTCCTTCACCAGCAAACATCTCGAAACCGACAAACTATTCTATGTTTTTAGATCCTATTTGAATGTTGATGATCCGGATGAAAAGTACTTACTGATGGCCGATCTGGAGGGCGACTTTATTAATAATTCTCGCTTGCGCCAGATTTACAAAAGGATTTTTGCCCAACCGGTGCGTTATGCGGTTCCCTTCAGCAAGAGCCGTCACAGTATGGATTACCTATCCATGTTAAGCCATCTTTTTAAACTGCTAGGATACAACGGCTGGGTGATTCTGTTTGATGAAACTGAATTATTGGGTCGCCTGGGCAAGAAGGCCCGTCTCACCGCTTATAAGAATATGGCTTCTTTCCTGTTCCCCGAACAATATTCGCGACTGGAATCCACTTTCACTATGTTTGCACTGGGGGCTTCCTATGTAGAGGATGTAGTGGAGTCCAAGCACGATTTTGAAAACATGACTACAGTCTATGTCGATCGCGCGCAACGAGAACCAATTGAAAAGGTGCTCAACCATATTATAGCCGCACCGCAGCTTCAGCCTTTAAACCAGGATGAAATTCTGGGGGTTCTGGAACAAGTGCAGGTTTTTCATGGTCGAGCCTACGGATGGGCACCGCAGCTGGATGTGCATGAAGTGCTAAAGGCTACCGAAACCCGGGGCTATCTATTAAGAACCAGAATCCGTGCCGCAGTGGAATTACTGGATCAGCTTTACCAGTACGGGCAGGCCGGAAATATTCAAATCAACGACCTGGGAGAACCGCATTATCTGGAAGATGATCTGCCTTCTCTGGACGAGTGTATTCAGGAGTAGTGTCGAAATGAACTGTATTCCCATACCATGTTTCCCTGTCATTGTCTCTGGCGAATGACTGCAGATGCACGATTTTGCCACCAAGCAGTTTTTGCATGCTGGCAATCATAAAGGTGGGGGGTTCCAGCTATATGCAGCTAGGGGAGTAAAAACTGGGAGGGGACATATGCCAGACCACCAATAGCAGCTGCTACCTGCGGCCTGGTGTGTCGCACTGAAAGTTTTTATACTTTATTTCACCACATGTAATTTCAACATTAGTCCTTAATAAATTACCATTATAATTACTCGCCCAGATGTGGCAGATGGGTTTATTAAGTTCTTCGGCCCGGGCTGCGATTTGGGCTGTTAGCGAGCTATTCTTTTCCTCATTGCCGTCCCAGAGCAGTATTAAGATGTCACTATTTTCGGCGATAAAATATCCCGCTTTAAGATAGGCTGACTTTCTCGTCGGAGAAGGAGGCATTTCTATTATTTCTATGGCCTTGTGCGACAACCAGTATTTTAATTCTTGCCGTAGTTCAGCCCCGTGGTGGTCCACCCTGTAATCA